>DUAG01000076.1 GCA_012960925.1 Candidatus Manganitrophaceae bacterium | reverse complement strand
ATTACACCCTATCAAAAATTGACGCTGGCAACACAGGCTCTACTTCTGTGAACCATTATTAATGGGGGGATTACCTTTCCCTGTGAAGGAAGCATGTGATTCAAGTTGTCAATCTGGAGAAAACCTATCCTCATCCAACAGAGCCGGTGACGGCGCTGAAGGGAATCACGCTTACGATCAAAGAAGGGTCATTCTCGTTATTGATGGGGCCGAGCGGGTGTGGAAAATCGACCCTCTTGAATCTGATCGGAGGGCTGGACCAGCCGACTGCGGGGGAGATCTTTATTGCAGGAAAACCCACGCGGGATTTTAGCGACACGCAGTGGACGGCGCTTCGTCGCTCAGAGATCGGGATGATTTTTCAGTTTTTTAACCTCTTGCCGATGCTCAATGCCTTGGAAAATGTTGCCCTTCCTCTCTTGCTTCGAGGGGACCGTCCTGTTGAAGCACGGGAGAAGGCCAGGGCCGCCCTGGTCGGCGTTGGTCTTGAACCCCGCTTGGATCACCTTCCGAGCGCCTTGTCGGGCGGGGAGATGCAGCGTGTTGCCATCGCGCGGGCCGATGCCATCTGCCCAAAGATCTTGTTGGCGGATGAGCCGACCGGGAATCTGGATTCAAAAACCGGAGAGGATATCCTCCGGCTCCTGGCCTCTCGATCACGTCTGTCGGGTGTGACCATTCTTCTCGCCACCCATAGTAAACAGGCCATTGATTATGGCGACCAGATTATTCATCTAAAGGACAGTCAAATTGACCGCATTGAATCGTAACGATTCAGCATACCCATCTAATCCTCCATGGCGGCGTTGCTGTGGTGCTCAAATCCTCACGTATAGCCCATACGTTCCGGTTCTGCGCGCCTCGCGCCTTGCCCTGAAGAAATATCCAGGCATGCTGATAGTTACGGAGAGAAGGGGTATATGATACGTGTCCTCCTCCAGTCGATTTCCCTGCGCCACCTTCTTCATGAAAGGAGGACCTGGCTGACCCTGGTCGGCGTTGCCCTCGGGATTGCTGTTTTTATTTCAATCCGATTAGCAAATAAGAGTGTTCTGGAGACCTATCAAAAATCAGTTGATCTATTTGCCGGGAATACAACGCTGGAGATTATAGGGCGGGGAGGGGCCATTGATGAGATGGACCTGGTCGAGATTCGTAAAGTGCCCGGGGTGATCTCCATCGCGCCGATTGTTCAATCCGTTCTCCCGATGGCATCCCCGTCTTCTGCAAAGGGGGAGGTTCTGCTCTTGATGGGGATCGATCTCCTACAGGAGACCCCCTTTCGAAGCTACGAAGTCCGCGGTGCGGAGGGAGAGGCCTTTGATGCCTTGATCGACCCCGCGGCGGTCTTTCTGACGGTGACGTTCGCGGAAAGGCACCGTATTCAAGTCGGCGATCATTTCTCGGTCCGGAAAGAGGAACATCTGCTGGACCTTCATGTTGCAGGACTTCTGGAGGCGGAGGGTGTTGCACTGGGGCAAGACGGCAATATCGCCGTCATGGACATTGCATCGGCCCAATGGACACTGGGAAAACTCGGAAAACTCGACCGCATCGATCTGATCACGGATGAAGAGGCCAAGCTTGATGAGATTATAGAGAGCTTCGGGAAACGACTTGGCGGGCGGCTCTTGATCCGTCGGCCGGAACAACGTTCTCGACAGGTTGAAAAGATGCTCTTTTCCTTTCAACTTAATCTGACGGCCTTGAGCGCCATTTCTCTCTTTGTCGGGGTCTTCCTGATCTATAATACCCTTCTCGTCTCCGTCGTCCATCGGAGGAAGGAGATCGGCATTCTTCGTGCTTTAGGCGTTCCCCGTTCAAAAATATTCTGGCTCTTTACCCTCGAGGGGATCATGATCGGGACGGCAGGCGGGTTTGCGGGTGTCTTTGCGGGTGCGCTCCTGGGGCGATGGGTCATTCAGATTCTCTCTCAAACCGTGAGCGCGCTCTATGTTCCTATTCCACCTTCTCCTTTTTCACTTCCCCTTTCTCTCATTGTGGAGGGGATGGGGATCGGGGCCTTTGTTGCTACACTTTCTTCCCTTTTCCCCGCGTTGCAGGCCGCACGCCTGAAACCGCGCGAGTCAATGGAAGGGATTTACCACAATCAAAGAGGTGTGAAGCAGGGGCTATATCTGGGTGCCGGATTGATTGCCGCTACGGTGTCCTTTTTCCTTTCGCAAGTTCCTTCTGAATGGGGGCTTCAATGGGCCAGATACCTCTCAGCGGGATTCCTTCTAATGGCTTTTTCCTTGATTGTCCCGGCGGCGATCCTTGTCCTCTCCAGAAGTCTTCGCCCTTTTCTTTCTGGGATGCCGCCATCCTGGCGGATGGCACAAGGACACCTCGAGCAAGCGCTTCGAAGGAATGCCCCAACCATCTCGGCTTTCATGGGGGCACTGGCAATGATGATGAGTGTCGTGATCATGATTGAGAGCTTCCGCAGCACCGTTGAAGTCTGGATCGATCAAACGATCCGATCCGACATCATCGGCTTTCCAGTCTCCTATATGTCGAGAGATACCGACGAGACCATCTCGAGGGAACTCAGCGATGAAGTCGAAGCCATGTCGGGGATAGCGGCGGTTGATCGCTATCGGTCGATTGAGATCATCTTCCGGGATGAGCCGGCCCGGCTTGTCGGGCGCGATCTGGCGATTCATCGATCCCACAGTCGGTATCTGTTTCAATCGGGTGAGTCGGCAGAGATCATTCAAGAGGCGATTCGAGAAAAGAAAATTCTCATCTCAGAGGTTTTTGCAAATCGTTTCGATCTAGGCGTTGGAGATAAGGTGCAGCTTCCTTCTCCCCGTGGGGGCATCCCCCTGAGCATCGGCGGGATCTTTTATGAGTACAGCACGGACGGCGGAAAGATGGTCATCGACCGATCCTTTCTGGAAGAGGATTGGGATGATCAGGAAATCGACGTCCTTGCGATCTATCTCAAAGAAGGGGAAAGCGCGGATGCCGTTCGGCAAACGCTGGTCCAAAAATGGGGGAGCCAATATGGCCTGGCTTTTACGACCCAGGTTGATTTTAAAGAAGAAGTCCTGGAGATCTTTGACCAGACCTTTTTAATTACCTACGCCCTCGAATGGATCGCCGTTGTCGTGGCCCTACTGGGTATAACCAACACCCTTTTTGTCTCGGTCCTGGAGCGCCGGAGAGAGATTGGTCTCTTGAGGGCCATCGGCGGTTCACGGCGCCAGGTGATCCAGGTGGTCCTGATCGAGGCCTTTTATATGGGCTTGATTGGATGGTTTCTGGCTCTTTTTTGTGCCTTCTTTCTTTCCC
This sequence comes from Candidatus Manganitrophaceae bacterium, assembly GCA_012960925.1. Lineage (NCBI taxonomy): Bacteria > Pseudomonadati > Nitrospirota > Nitrospiria > Candidatus Troglogloeales > Candidatus Manganitrophaceae > Candidatus Manganitrophaceae bacterium. The sequence continues at coordinate 49,520 of DUAG01000076.1, read as the reverse complement.
TCCTTCTGATCCTCGTGATCAATAAGGAGTCCTTCGGATGGACCATTCTCCTGCATTTCCCTCCATACATCGTCTTGCATGCTTTCATCCTGGCAACGGTCACGGCCCTCCTGGCTGGGTTTTTCCCGGCATGGAAGGCGGCGAAGATGAATATTACGGAGGCGATTGCCTATGAATAAGCGGTTACTGATGAGGGTCCTTGTCTTGACTCTCTTCCTTTCCCTCAGCGCTTTAGGGGCCAAGGCTGCGCCAGGGGAAAAGCGGTTTGAGGACGCCAGGCCGGGCTATGCCTACACTTTTCCGAGGGACCATGGGTCCCACCCCAAATTTAAAATTGAATGGTGGTATTTTACGGGGAACCTCGAATCGAAAACAGGGAAAGAATACGGATATGAGTTGACATTCTTTAGGCGCGGGATCGCGAACCCGAAAGTCCTGGAAAACCCTTCTCGATGGGCAGTCAGGGAGATCTATCTGGCCCACTTTGCCGTAACAGACCTGGCCGGTGGACGTTTCCATTACCAGGAGAAGATCAGCCGGGCAGCCGTCGGGAAGGCGGGAGCCAAAGAGGATTACCTGGAGGTCTGGATTGACCGCTGGCAGGCCGTTCAAGAAGGAGAACAAATCCACCTTCAGGCGGGTGGGAGATCTCAGGAAAAAAACGGGTGGCAGATCGATTTGATGCTTTCTCCCTCAAAACCCCTTGTCATTCATGGTAAGAGCGGGATCAGCCGTAAGGGAGAAGAAGAGGGCCAGGCCTCCCATTACTATTCCTACACAAGGCTTGAAACACGCGGTTCTCTCTGGATCGATGGAAAGGAAGAACAGGTCACCGGGAGTTCTTGGATGGATCATGAATTCAGCACCAGTGTTCTCAATGACGCCCAGATCGGATGGGATTGGTTCTCCATCCAGTTGGAGGACCAGAGCGAAGTGATGATTTACCAGATCCGGAGAAAAGGCGGTGAAAAAGATTCGGTATCGAGCGGTACGGTGATCTCTCCCGATGGAAGGGCACGCCACCTTGGGGCCAATTCTTTCTCATTAACGCCAGTACAGAACTGGAAGAGCCAAGAAAGCGGAGCGGTCTATCCTGTGGAATGGCGGATTGAAATCCCGTCCGAGCAACTGGTCCTGACATCAAAACCGCTTCTTCCGGAACAAGAACTCATTACAGCCAAGAGTACACGCGTAACCTATTGGGAAGGGGCGAGTCGTTTTGAAGGGACGAAGGCCGGAAAGGAAATTTCCGGAAAGGGATATATCGAGTTGACCGGCTATGCCGAACCTTTTACAGATTCTCTCCCTGAGTAGCTGCTGATCTCCTTTATTTCATTCTTCTTCTTGGATGAAATACCTACCTACACACAGAAAAATAAGGAGAAAGTGGCTTAGGGAACCTCTGAATAAGTCATGAATTGTTTTTTTAGGGCACTTATGTCCCGATTCTGCGTTGCAAATCTTGAAAATAGCAGGCTATCCCTGTGATTTACACCTTGAATCGAAACATTTTATCTCCAGAAAAATTCAACCCAGACTTAATAGGGGTTCCTTAGTACTCTGCTACCAATCTTTCGCGCAGCGAAAGCCGAGGAAGGGAAAGCGGGTTTCCGGCAGGACGTTCTGGCGGTAAGGGAGGCGGGAGAAGATCGACATGGCGTAATGTCCTGATTCGCCATAGGCATCTCCCTTGGCCACCTTAAATTGTTCTCCAAAATCCGGGCTTTCATAATAGCCATCCGGATAGGGCTTGTACCAGTCGTCGGTCCACTCCATGACATTCCCGTTCATATCGTAGAGGCCGTAAAAGCTGCGATCGCTACTCCAGCGGCCAACCATGGTGATCCCGCCATGACTGCCGGCGCTGACATTTGCCTTCATCGGATCAAAGTTATTGCCCCAGACATAGATATTCCCTGAGGGGCCGCGGGCGGCCTTTTCCCATTCTTCCTCCGTAGGGAGGCGCTTTCCGACAGACCGGCAGTAGTCGCGTGCCTCATACCAACTGATATCCACAACGGGAAGAAGTCCCTGTCCGGAGGGATACTCTCCTTCTTTCCAGATAGAAGGTGGGTTCCGCAGTTTGACCTTGATGAAATCGGCGTAGGCTCGGTTGGTCACCTCCGTCCGATCGATCAAAAACTCAGGTAAGGTGACGCGATGTTGAGGATGTTCATCGAGATAGAAGGGTTTTCTATTTCCCAACTCCCCCCGGGTTTCCTCCAGATCCACCTCGTTGCTCCCCATGATAAATTCTCCGGCCGAAACAAGGAGCATCTCCTCCGGGACAACCTTCTTGCTTAAAGAGATGATGGTGTACTCGAAGGGAACAAAAAGAAGAAAGAAAAGAACGAGCGACTTTTTGAGGGACATCAGGAAACTCTGATTAAGTCTGGGTTGAGTTTTTCTGGAGATAAAATGATTCGATTCAAGGCGAAAATCGCAGAGGATGGTACTCGTGAAGCCATAGCCCTCTATTTTTAAGATTTGAAACGCAGAAGCGGGACATAAGTGCCCTGAAAAAAAGTTCATGACTTATTCAGGAATTTCCTCATTTTTCGCCGTTGATGACCGAGTGGGCGTCGGTGTTATGCTCCATGTTAAAGCCATGGCATCGGAGGTTGCAACCGGGTCCTATGTGCCCTAGGTCCCAATCGGCCGGGTTTACGGTTTTACCATTTCCCCAAGCCGGTCCTTCGGAGAAGCGATTTCCTTTAATATTGGGCTGAAAATTGAGAAGGTGTGTGCTTTGATCATGTCCGGGATTGTCCATCTTGAACCGAGTATCGTTCAGTCCGACAAAGACCGTATTCCCGGCCTCGACGTTGCTATGGACATTGTTATGACATTCGTGACAACGGGCGTTCGTCCGACCGGCAAGATGGAGGAGATGAAGGTTTCCGCCGACATTTCCTTTTCCATCGATATCCTGTGTGTTCCCCCGATAGAAGTTCGTGAGCCTTTCCTTTGGGCCGAACGCTATGGGGGATTCCCAGTAGGGTGTGATGAAGGCCGCTTCGTTGTGACAGTTAAAGCAGAGGGCAAAGTTCTGTGGATTGTATCTCCCCCTTTCCGTAAAAGGCGGTTCTTCCTCGGATGTCCCGACAGTCGTATCGTAGTTGGCTCTTAATATCCTCTTATAAATTGACCCGTGCGGCCCCTGAGGAGTTTTGGGATCGTTCAGAGAGGCCCGTCTTGTCACATCCGGGTTGACGGGGATACTCGGGGACCGGTCTGTGGTCCGTCGGAAGGCCCTTCCTCTGGTGTCGTCATAAAGAATGGGACCCGGATAATCGGGAAAATTGATTTCAGGCTTGATCCTGAGTCCTTTGAAGACAGGAAAGAGTCCGGCATTGAAGGTTCCGAAAAGATCAGTATTGTGGCAATCGGGGCACATGATGGTTGCCTGTCGAGAGAGGCCTCCTGAGCCGTCAGAACCAATGACTCTGCCGCTTCCATCAAAGCTGGCTTGATGTCCGAATCCTCCCATCAATTGGCCTTGCTGTGTTGGCACATCCACATTCAGGTTGAAGTTGTTTAATACCCCGGATTGGTTTTTCCCGAGATCGGCCACCGGATGAAATGAGGTGTTGAGTGCGGGAGGCGTATCCGGGACGAGAAGGCCCCGGCCATCGCCCGGAGTTGGATTCTCTTTCATAAAGAGTTCCGGATAAAAGGGCGTGGACGTTGGGTCAAATTCTTTTCGCTTGTTGCTCCCATGCGCATTGACCCCTCTTCCCGGATCGATCGGACTGTTCCCGCGCGCCTGAATGATCTTGCCCGTGCCGAGGGCGGTAAAAAGAGCCTCCCGGACATGGTTATTGAAGGTGTTTCCATGGCATCGGAGACAGATTTCGTAGATGAGGGGTTCTTCCTTGAAATCAACCGTTTTGAGTGTCTTCGCCACAATGCCGCTTCGGATGGTGATGCCGGGCATGCCCTGGAATCGATTCCGTCGAGTGACCCGGTGCATGTTGTGGCAATCGACACATTCGATGTGGGAGGTATCGGGTGTATTGGGGGCATGTTCCATATTGATGTCTTTATTTCCAACGGGCTCATTGAAGGGTCCGCCAAAGAAAGAGGGAACACGGTTATCACTCCCGAGTTGAACCCCTTCCTTGGGAAGATCGACAAAAACAGGTTGGTGTCCCAGCCCGAGCGTCAGGTCCATCGCGCTCCCGGTTGCAGAGGTCCCATTGTTTCCGTTCCCCTCCCGATCTTTGAAGAATTGTGTTCTGATATCAGGGGCGCGGGTGTTGTTCTGGAGGATGGATGTCTCTTGGGGTTGGTGACATTGATAACAGGTTTGTTCAATGGCCACATTTCCGAAGGCATCGACGCCTTCACGCATAATTCGAACGGCACCCTGGCGGGTGTGGGGATCATGGCAGACCAGACAGGCGCGTTCGGCTACCACCGGAGCTTCATCACTATGAAGATTGGTCGCCCCCAGCTTGAGCCTTGAATCATCAAATACCCCCGTCTTTCGGTCACCAAAATGGGTATTCAACTCATCCGGATTGTAGGGCCAGCCTGGCTTGTCGTGGCAGAAGAGACAAAGAATCGCACCGGCGGGTGCTTTATCCGCCCGGCTGGACAGTCCGGGAACCGGCGGGCCGACACGCTTCTCTGCCTGGGTTGAGGCAAAGGTCTTTTCCTGGAGGCGGTTGGCCCTTAAGAACTTTGGAAAATCAACCTGATGGGGATTGTGACAAGAGGTACACTGGACAGAATCAAAGACATTATTATTATTTCCGGTTGCCCTCCTGAGCGGGGAGATCGGCGTTGGGGTGCTTTGTGTGAAAGGCCTTCGGATCGGGGGTCCCGGGTCAACAAATTCAATATCTTTCGTTGCGCGAAGGAGGGAGTCAAAGACCATTGAGATCGGGTGATCGTTCCGAAGGTCCCGGCCCAAGGCCCGGGTTGCCTGGGCGGTGGCCCCTTCGCCAACCGGAATGCTTCCGAAGGGCCCGGCAGGCGCCTGCCCCGTTGGATATTCCATCTGGTATTCTGAGTCCAGGCCTCCGCTTCCGCCCCGGTTAATCACGCTTCCGAGGGCAATTGTACCGTCATGGCAGGAGAGGCAGAGGCGTGAATAGCCGGTGGGTCGACCGGGCATGTTCGGCCTTGCCTCGAATGATTTACTCCAGACCTGGTCATACATCTGGTACTGGTTGGCGGACAGTTTCCGGTTCCAGATCGGTGCGCGAAAGCTTATTCCTGCCCGGTTGGCCCCGTGGGGCGTGTGGCAAAAGACGCAAACCTCGGTTGTTCCGCCCGGTCCCTGGACCGACTTGACATTTCTCTCCTTGTCCGGACTGAAAATTTCATCGAAAATACGTTGTTGGTTCGGGTCAAGCGGAACGGCGGAGAGATTGTGCTTGGTACTGCTGACATCCTCGGTAAACGGCTCCGCGGTTGGCTGTCCCCAGGCAAGTGTATCGAGGGCAGGCAGGAGTTCTATGCCTTTTTGAGAGGCGATGCCGTAGAGCAGAAAGAGCGTTAAAAACAGCCCAATACCTTGAATTATTGAACGAAATTGTCGCATGGTCCGGTCAGCCTCTTCATCGAACAATCAATATAATAGGAGTACGCCATTTTTGTCAATAAAGTTTCGCAAAGAGTAAAGAACAGGAGATGACAGGTCAAGTTCTATGTTCCTTAGGGTACCTCGATAAAAGTTGCTGTTATGAATTGGTCGCCATCCACATTTATCTCACAAGGTCCAGTGATTATCTCGCAAGGCCCAAACCCAGACCAACGATCAAACATTGAACCCGGATCTGCTGTGGCAGTGAGCGTAATGAGTTCACCCCCTCTAAAACCACTGCCATCGTTGAAGAGTTGATTTAAACGGTCAACCCCTCCCCAGAGGAGCATTTCTGTTCCTGTCCAGACGGCAGAATGCCAACCCCGTTCTGAAAAACTCGAGGGGGCAAGAATAGGTTCCCATAGAGAGGGAGAGGTGTCGGTCGCAGGATTATATTTTGCGCCGGTCTTTACTTCAACCGCCCCGAGTTCAAATCCTCCCCAGATGATCATTTCAGTCCCGTTCCAGGCGGCGGAATGGAGGCGACGCTTTCCCATAATATTGGATGGCGGCGTGGCAATCGTTCTCCAAATATTGCTTGTAGGATTGTACTTTGCCCCATTATTGAACGTATCACTGGTCGGAAAGTTGTTTGTAGGGGGGAAGCCTATCGGAGCGTCTCCGAGTCCCCCCCAAATGATCATCTCCGTCCCGGTCCAGACAGCAGAATGCCGCTCACGCCCCGTAAAAAAGAGGAGGGGTGGAGGAGTGAGGATCGGCGTCCAGGTGTCGGTTGCAGGGTTGTACTTTGCGCCGGTGTTCACCGGGGCATTCGGTCCGAATTCAAATCCCCCCCAGATGATCATTTCCAAGCCCGTCCAGACGGCAGTGTGTCCCATACGTGCTTCAAGAATAGAGGGTGGCGGAGGTGTGATTGTCGTCCAGGTGTCGGTTGCAGGATTATACTTTGCCCCCGTGTTTGAACCTTGATCACCCACGGCCTCGGTGCTTGAACCGGAACTCCCTTCCCTTCCCCCCCAGATAATCATCTCCGTCCCTGTCCAGACGGCAGAATGCCGGTCACGCGCTGAAATAACATCGGATGGAGGAATTGCGATCTGGGTCCACTGATTTGTTGCGGGGCTATACTTCGCGCCGGTGTTACTGAAATCGCCGACCCACCCCCCCCAGACAATCATCTCTGTCTCGGTCCAGACGGCAGTGTGGGCATAACGCTCTGATAACGTTTCTACTGTTGGGGGTGTTGCGATGGGAACCCATGCATTTAAACCATTGATTGAAACACCTGAACAGAGGGTAGCACAATCACGTATATCCAAAGTTGAAGGAGAAAAAACAATGGTACCGGTCCCCGGCCCTGTTTTTGCGATCGTCAGGGTTTTGGGGATGTCCGCGACAAGACCTCCTCCTGATTCGGGTTGTCCCGTATTGGTTGTTTCTTGGACTGCAGGAGCGGAGTCTTCCCCGCCACATCCGGCCAGAGTGACAATGAAAAGTATGAAAATAATATTCCAAAAAGAAAAGATTTTCTTCATTGGATTACTCCCTGGAGACAAACGCCTAGCCTGCCGGGATCTCCTCTTCCCTTAGCAGTTGAAAAATCTGAACTCGTTTATTGTAGGTATCGGCCACATAGATACGTCCCTGCGGATCAACCGCAATCCCTGCGGGTAGCCAGAATGTGCCCCGTTCGACCCCTGTTTTTCCAAAATGGAGGAGCAATTCCCCTGAAGGATTAAATATCTGAATTGTGTCGAAAAGGGAATCGACCACGTAAATATTTTGTTCCTGATCGACTGCGACCCCTTTTGGCCGGGAAAATTGACCGAGTCTGTTCCCGAGTGAGCCCATTTGTGACTGGTAATTCCCGTCCCGGTCGAAGACCTGAACCCTGAAGTTAAGGGAGTCGGACACATAGAGACGGCCTTCTGAATCGACCGTGGCATAGGTTGGGAAATTAAATTCTCCATCCTGGATGCCGCGCTTTCCGATGACGCCTGTTTTTTCTCCTGAGAGGCTATAGACAAGCAGGCGGTGCCCCATGGTATCGACCACATAAAGTCGTTCCTGCATCCTGTCGATTGCGATGCCGGAGATCCTTTTAATCTCTTCATCGTTCCCGATGACCCGGGCCAACTTTCCCTTCGGGTCAAAAACAAAGACGCGGTTCAGGTCCGCATCGGAGACATAAACGTGGTTGGATCCATCGAGGGCCACGCCGATCGGGTTTTGCAGGCGCAGCCTTGGAGAGATCCTGAAGAACTGACGGTACTTGTTCTCAGTCTGGTCAAAATGGTGGACAACCTGTAGGCCTGTGTCGGCGATATAGACGCCGCCATGATCATCCACGGCAATGCCTGAGGGGCGGATGATGTAGGAAGTGCGTCCCTTTCCGAAAATAAAGCGAAGGACTCTTTTGAACCAGGACTGGTTGACGCCGATATCTTTCGGTTCCGATAGGCTCTTCAGGTACTTTATCTTTGGGGGATCGGGCGGGTCCGGCCAGAAAAGAGGGGCTTCTACCTTGACGGGTGCAGCCGCACAGGCGGAAAGGCTGAAAAGCGTCATCCCTACAATAGCGTATCGGAACAAGTCTCGGAGCATTAAAATGACCTTGAGGCGCGTGCAAAGATGGATTGGCTGCCATACTCGATACCGGAGGAGCGGTCTGTCGACCATCGATGGTCAAGGTTAAACCTGAATTTTCCGATTCGGTAGGCAATCGTGTTTGTTGAAGCAAAAGTGTCTCGATCCAGGGAGCGACCGTCCGGACCGCGTGTCTGGCTTCCACGGAGACCCAGCGTGATCGAGGCATTTCCATACCTGGAGGTCCATCGGATCTCTTCAGAAAAGACATCGGTTTCCAAAAAGAAACCGCCAGGATAGTCCTGATGTGTCCAGCCCAGAGAGGCCATGCCGCCGCCAAGAAAGTAATAGGTTCCCCGGCCGTCCAGAAGAAGGGTTATTCCTCTGGGGCCAAAACCATCGATTTGAGTCAGGCTTGCCGTGGACTGCAACTGGAGGCGGTCATCTTCCAGTAAAATTCCTCTGAAATAACTGCTGTCTGCGTTGGCTTGAATCACATGTGATCTCTGATCCTCAAGGTCCTGAACGGTTCGGCTGCGGCGTTCAACGTGGTTGAAGGTGTAGGCCAGTGCAACATGAACGATGCGGATACGTGTGTTCTCAACGCCCACGCTGAGAGTGTTCATCAGATCCGTCGATCGCTCAGATGCCGGTCGTCCAGGGCCTTTTTGTTTCGTATCCGAGACCCCGTAACTGGCCGCGTAACTGGAGGTGAATCGAAGAATCTCAAGAGAGCGGGTGTAATTAACGAAGGCACGGTGGCGGTGGAAGAGGGTATTGATTTCAGATCCGCTGCCACGGGTTGTTGTGTTTCCGATAGAGGATCCATAGCCTGTCGAAAAACCGAAAAAAGGTCGGTAGTTAATATGGTAGTCGAGATAGGGCGAGGTGGTCCGGGCATCGGCCACATCGAATTGAAAGTACCGGGCACTCATAACCATGTCGAGTTCGTTGGCAGGACGATAAGACCCGCTCCAGAAGGCTGTGATGCGTTTTAAATCGGTCGCATTTGCTCCACCCGGGGTCTCGGAGTAGTCGATTCGCGCATGAGTATCCCATAAGACACTGGGCGTATAAAAGACGGAAGCCCCAAGACCACGTTCCTGGGCGAATGTGACACCCGTGGCGTTTCCTCCTCCTCTATTGGCAATGCGGGAATAGGTATTCAGGAAGAGCTTGGAGGAGAGCCGGCTTGCGGTCGACAGGTTGAAAGCATTTCCCGTGACCTTTTGCACCACGCCACCCAGTCGGGCAACGTCTGTTGTGTTGAATTGATAGCGGGCGACCACGGTGGTCTCCCTGACCCGGCCGCTCGATTCCAGATTGAAGAAGCGGCTGAGGGTGTTTGGAAGACGCCTTGAATCATCTATCGACTCCAGCTTGGATTGATTATAGGAGAGTGAAACTCTTGGGAGCCGTGGGACGGAAAGCGACCAGTTTCCTCCAATCGTCGTCACACGGTCTTTCACGGTAAGCGGGTTTTGTTTTCCGACAATAACAGGATCTGGAACGGCGATATCATTTGCGCGGTTGACCCGTTGGTAGTAAATGCTGAAGGGGGAAATGTAGGGAATGAGATTGAGTGCGAAGGAGTAATCTTTGAATTCGAAGTCCTGATTTATTCCGGACCGGTTTGTTTTAGAGTTCTGGGTCAAGAAGGTTCCGTTGATGAGAAAGGTGCCAATACGCGGATCGAAGATTTCACCGAAGTTGTGAAGGTTGTAACGCTGCTGGATAAAAGTAGTTTCATCCCTCCGTTCGTTCTGATGGCTTCGGATATGTCCATAACTGAAATCAAGAGAACCCCCCAGATTGATCATCCGCCCTTCAACGCGAGCAGGGAAGATGACAAGCATCTGCAAAAGAAAGAACAGTGATAATATTCTGGACGCAAAATAAGTCCTCTTCCCAAAATGGAGCAATCTTCCCCCTCATTCTTTGCCTGCCCGCGGCGGGTGCCAGCACACTCCGGGCCGATCCGTTAATTGCAGTCGGGCCACGTATTTAAGCTATTCTTCATGGATCCTGATGGCGGAGTTTTCAGTGATCTGCTGGAGCCTTTCCTGTTGTGCGCCATCGGGCAGTTGGGAGATGGACTCCCGTATCTTCCGGATCAAAACAAAGCGTTGGACTCCCTTCCTGAGATCCTTGAGGCTGAGATCTTTTATCTTGATCGCGGCCAAAAATTCGGCTTCTGAAGGGAAGCGATCACGGATCCGTTTAACTTCAGCTTCGAGTTCTTTTTCAGAGATAACCCAGTCTTTTTTTAACCCCTCCTGGTAGAGGAGTTCTTCCTCAATTAACCCCTTCAGCATTTTTCTTTTGAGGTCCAGCATCCTGGCGGGCGAAAGTCTGCTGTGCCCGATTTGGGCGAGATAGCCCCGAGTCGCCTCATTGACGGCTTCTTCTGTGATCGGAATCTTGTTGACCTCCGCCCAGACGCGTCCTTCTAAGGAATGGGCCTCCGTCACAAAACACAGAAGGAGGAGTAAGACCCCACCCTTTAAAAATTTGAGTATCCATTGGCTCATCATCTCACTTCTTATGGCAGCTCAAACAAACCAGACTCCTCTCATTCCGGTCTTGCGGGTTGGCACCCGGCATTGACGCCATCCGGAGGAAGAGGCTGTTATTAATGGTCCGAGCATTTACCGGTTCGGACAGGGCCGGTTGTCCGCCCGGACGGCTTGCATCATGCGGGTTGTGGCAGGATGCGCACTCGATATAAGGGGCGTCAGGTCGACTTGGATCTGAGGCATAAGCCCTGATCCGATCACGCTTATCGAGGGGAAGAAAGGCGCCGTTTGGGTTTCGGTCTATCCACATCACGCTGCCGCTGCCGGGGACGCGCCCCCCTTTTGTTGTGATATTGGTTAAGATCTCACTAAACTGGGGATCGGTTCGCGGGATCTCGATGCTGATCGGATGGTCATCCTGGAGGTCGAGACCCAGGTTGGGAAAGGGCTCTGATCCGAGAGAGAAGACCGGTCCGCCGCCAAAGGCATCAAAGAAGATAAACCCGCCCGCCGTCCCGTCTCTTCTTCCTTCCCGGAAGCTGTTTGCCGCGTCAACCGCAGGTCCCGAGAAATCCATGCCGATGCTCCCTCCCGGCCCGGACCCAAATTTATTGCTCTGAAAAAAACCGCCGGATCCTGAGCTGTTGATCAGCGCATCGAAAGCGACGGCGCCGTCATGACATGAAAGACAGGCCAGGGAAACCCCCTTGGGACGTCCTGGTGCGCCCAGACGGTCTTGCGCATCATAGTTGGGGCTGGTATAGGGCGTGAAATTCATCGGATTGGAAAGACGTCGGTTCCAAAGCGGGGCGTGACCGACGGCCCCCCCGACGTTGCTCCGACCTCCATGCGGCGTGTGGCAGAAGATGCAGATCTCTTCGTTGAGGCGAATGTCGCCCTCAACCCCCCGGATTTCAGGGTTGCGCGCACCTCGTAAGGAGGTCAGGTCGCCCGGTTTGGAATCGTTTCCTTCCCCGGCGAGGATGTCAGGGTTGACGGCCAGGTTATGCTTTGAATGCCGGACATCTTCCAGTGCAGAGGCATTGACCCGAAAGAACACCAATCCTGCCGTGACGACCAGGAGGATAAGGAAAAAGGGCCTTAATAAGGCCTTCAATCTTTTTCCTGTACCGGGCTTAGAACTGGCCGGTGATTCCATCAAGGACTCCCTTCCATTCATTACTCTTTCTTGTTTGCATCTTTCGGTCTCTCGTCGGTCAGACGGAAATTCCCTTCTTTGTCCTGAGGCATCTGTTTCTGGTCTGCAGGTCTTTCGTGACTCTCTTTTGGCCCGATATATTGAAAGACATCAATGCGGTGGTTATACTGATCTGCAACATAAATCCGGTCTTCTTTGTCAATTGTCAAGCCTGCGGGCAGCCAGAACTGGCCCTTTTCTCCCCCGAATTCACCGAAAAAGAGGAGGAGTCTTCCATCCGGACGAAAGATCTGAACATTGTTAAAGCGGGAGTCCACGACATAGATATTTCCCTGAGAATCGACGCCGATCCCTTTCGGAAGTGAAAACTGGCCGAAGCCGGTTCCAACACTGCCAAATTGTGAAAGGTATTTCCCCTCCGGGTCAAAAATCTGGACCCTGAAATTCATGTCGGTGATATAGATCTTCCCTTTAGTATCAATAAACAGGTTGGCTGGAAAATTGAATTCACCGTCTTTATTGCCCCGTTTTCCAAATTCAAAAAGAAAATTCCCTTCCATATCAAAGACAAAAATCCGATGTTTCCGGGTGTCGGCAATATAAACTCTCTTCAGCTTATTATTGACGGCGACGCCGACCGGGCGCTCTAATCGGTTCAAATCCCCCATGTCAAAGAGGTACTTTCCTTCAGCGTCGTAAACAAAGCACTTGCGGAGTACGGAGTCGGTCACATAGATCCGTCCATTCTCATCCGCGGTGACACCCAGAGGTCCTGCCAACGCGCCGGGGCCATCGACTCCGATCATGAAAAAACGTTCCCTTTTCGGATCAAAAACGAGGACTTTTCGCCATCCTGAATCCGCAACATAGACCCGTCCGTCCGGTGTCGTGAATACAGCATAGGGCTTCACCAGAGCGGCCCCGGATTTTCCTCCGAAGAGTACGGACTTCAATCGATCTGAAAAGCTTTTCTTCTCAACGTCGCTGGAGGATGAAATCGTCCTGATAAATTTTATCCGCGGTATCTCAGGCGGGGGCGGCCAGAAGAGATCGGGTTCTCTCTGGAGTGTCTTTGCGCCGCAGCCACCCAGGATGAAAATAAATAAACCAAAGACGAGAACCTGCTTCATTCCTTTTCCTTTCGACGTACCTTTTTGGTTTTTCAGGGACAGACTCCTCAATTTTCTCATTTCTGATGACAGGTCAGGCAGAGCGCACTTCCGCGGTTGGATGTCCTGAGAAAAGGGTCTCGCCCCTCCAGATTCTTCTCATCCGGACTATGTATGTCATGACAGGAGGCGCATTGAACTTTGTCCCCTTCAAAGGTCTGTATCCCGTTTGCAAACATTCTTCCCCCGTCGGTTTTGAGAATCGTCGGTTGATTGAACTGCGGATCAAGATCAATCGTCGGGAAGGTCATTGAAAAGGCATGATCGTCACGAAGGTCTTTTGTGAAATAACGGATGGTGGCGTCATGCGCTCCGGAGACGCCGCCGTACGCCCCTTCCACACGGTTATGACACTTGGAACAGCCGTCCGATCCCGGCTCTCCTTCCAGGGTCATACGATGTTTTACGCCGCTTTCAACAATGTCATGGAACCGAGGGGGATTCAGGATGGAATCGACTGCCACCGACCCATCATGACAGGAAAGACATGCGAGAGAAATCCCATCGGGTGCCTTGGGCAGGGTCGAGTCAAAGTTGGGGCTGGAATACATCTGATACTCTCTTTCCGTCGGAAGTACTCGATTCCAAAGCGGGGCAAAACTACTGCTATTGTGGGGGGTATGGCAATAGACGCATGTTTCACGAAAGTCGCTGAAGGTTCCTCCCTGCATCGGTCCGGTCTCATTTTGATAGCCACGCCAGTTCAGGGCTGAAAGATCGTGACGGGAGCGAACGATCGAGCCTCCTTTTGCCGAGGCGGAAAGAAGAAAAAAAAGACCGACTGTTCCGAGTAAGAAAAAAAAATGGATTTTCTTAAATATCATCCTGAGTATCCATCTCGCTCGCACAACTCGGCATTGAGGTTAATATGTATGGGGAAACGACATTAATAACCACCCTGAAAATATCAAGGTAACTATAAGTTTTTTTTTGTTTTTGTCAAGAAAAAAAGAGGTTTGCCCTGTCTGCTCGGCCCTGATTCCTGCTTGATTAAATCCAGATTTATATAAAAAAATGTTGACAAAATAAAAGGGGTATGATAATCAAACGGCTACAAGCATATTACTGAAATACATAAAATCCGGGGCAAAAGGCGAAAGAATAGGGAGGGAAGATGAAAAAGTTTCGGGTCGGCATCGTACTTGGATTTGTCCTTCTGTTTTCGTTTCTGTTTGTCGGCGATCACGTATCAGGTTATTTTGGCGACATGGTGTTGAACAGCAAGGCGGAGAAACGGGGGATGCCTCCGGTTGTCTTTCCTCACTGGTATCATCGCGCGGAGTTCAAGTGCAAGGTGTGTCATCCTGCAATATTTGAAATGCGGTCCGGCGCCAACGATATCGACATGAAGAAAATTATTATTGACGGTCAGTACTGTGGCAAATGCCACAATGGGACTATTTCCTGGAAGCCGATTGTCTGCGCCCGGTGTCACTCCGGTGTGCCGGGGATGGTAACCGGCCCTTTAGAGGGGTTTCCGCAGTAGTCGACTTGAGATTTGATTTTTTTGTAGAGAGGCTCCGTTTTATATAAGATGAGGGGAGGGGTTCGGATGACCGGCAAAAAAGGGCGAAAGAAACGTATTTACACAGGATTCGTGATGGTGCTTTTTTCCCTCTCGATCCTTTACGCATGTGCCCGGCAGGCAAAGAGTGAAACCATTTCACCTGCGCCCTCTCCTGTAAAAAAGGAAATTGTTCTGGCTCAGGCGAAGGCGCCTGTTCAGGCCCAGGAAATGGAGTTGGGAAAGGATGAACCTCTTTCCCTGGAAGCTCCTCCGCCTGTTACCGGACTGCGGCAGTTTGAAGATCCGGCCGTGCTTCCGACCCCGGGACCACCCTATAACGAGAGTAATACCAATCCTCATGTTGTCATGAAAGATATTCCGAAAGAGGCGACCGGCGTTGAGGATTGGGTCAAGGCCTTTAAGGAAAATATCATTCAACCACACGAATCGCTCGACCTTTCAAAGCCGCCTGTCCCTCCTTTCATGTTCGACGTTGAGATTCCTGCTGTGGGTTCGATGCCGAATGTCATCTTTCCTCATTTTCCGCATACCTTCTGGCTGGATTGCAGCAATTGCCATCCGGGGATTTTTATGATGAAAAAGGGCGGAAATCCGATCTCCATGGTGAAGATTGTGAATGGAGAATTCTGCGGGCGTTGCCATGGGCGGGTGGCCTTCCCGATTGCAAACTGCACCCGTTGCCATGTCAAGCCGAAAGAGTAGATCGATCCGCAGAGGTATTTCCCAACATCTTTAGAGGTCCGGCCACTTGTTGTATGTGGACCTTATTCCAGAATCCTGCCTGATGTTTTCTCTTCCCGGATTCCTTCGTGGATCTGTATCCTGATGTGACTCGACTTGAAGATGATATAATGAGGCACCATGAAGCGTAAGCCATTATTCTTGGTTTTGGCGGGATTTTTTTTTCTTTCCTTCTATGGCGTGCCGGATCTCCTGAATGCCGCTCCCGGACAAAAAACAGATAAGGAACGGGAAGGACTTTTTGGCCCTGTAAAGACGGTCTATGTCGAGATCGGGAAGATGTCAAAGGATGAGACCGGAAAGTGGGTTCCCAGTTCGAGAATGCCCTGGCTTTCCACGACCTATGACCTGAAGGGAAACCGGATTGAGGAGGACCAACTCTATAACGAAGAGGCGCTTAATTTTAAATCTTTTTTTGTGCATGATTCAAAGGGGAGACTCAAAGAGGGTCTTGAGACCGATTTTAAAGGGACCGTCGTGTTTAAGTGGCGTTACACGCGTGAGACCGCAATGAAGATCACGGAAAAACGGGTTTTTCCCAATGGAAAGCTCTTTTCCACATCGGTCTACCTTTACGATGACAGTGGCAATCTGATAGAGGAAGTGCGCAGACATTCACTCGCCGGAAATAGTTTCAAGTGGACCTACGCTTACGACGGAGCGGGAAGAATGCTTGAGGAATCCTTTTATCTGATCCGATCCAAACCTCTTCTCAATCAGAAAGGCCTATCTCTTAATTATAAATCAGTCTATCGTTATGGCAAAGAAGGCCATCCTACGGGAAAAATACACTTTGGCCCCACCGGCGTCGTGGAATCAGATAAACGGTATCGCTACGAATTTGATGCCGAGGGGAACTGGATATCCCAGACCGCCTGGGAAATTTCTGAGGAGGGCGACGCGTCAGAATTAATCCCGACCGAAGTGACTTTTCGGAAGATAAAGTATTACCTCTCTAAGGGAACCTCTGATTAAGTCTGGGTTGAATTTTTCAGGAGACAAAATGTCTTGATTCAAGGCGAAAATCGAAGAGAATAGCCCGCTATTTTCAAGATTTGCAACGTAGAAGTGGGACTTTTTTGCCCTGAAAAATAAAATCATGACTTATTCAGAGGTTCCCTAAATAACGGTGGGGGTTTTTCAACCAATTTATAGTAGGATGGGTTTGGCATTGTTTCGATTCTTAAGCCGTTTTCCTTGTTTCTTTTTCCTGGTTTTTATCAGCCTGTTCTGGCAAGCCGGGTTTCCGTTAAAGGCCTTTTCTGAACCCAATCGGCCCGCCTTGATCTGGAACCACTTTCAGCTTTTTTCCATTGTCCGTTCGCTGGCCTTTGAGGGGGATGTCCTTTGGGTTGGAACGGCCAATGGTGTACTCAGATATGACCTGAGCAATGATGATCAGAAGGTCTATACAACGCGGGATGGTCTTTTATCCAATATCATTCATACGGTGACCATCGGTCCTGGTGGAGACAAGTGGGTCGGGACGTATGGAGGCGGGCTCAGCCGTTTTGATGGGAAAAGATGGGTCACGTATACCCCTTATGGAAGCGGTTCCCCTTTGGTCTATGGAAAAGAATGGCGTTCCTTCCCCGAAAAGACGGGGCTTGGAGATCTATGGGTCTATGGGATTCTTTTTGACCGGGATGAGGTGATGTGGGTGGCAACCTGGAAAGGGGTCAGCCGGTTTAATGGAACGTCGTTTAAGACCTATACGACCGATGACGGCCTGATCGATAAGTGGGTTTACACCTTGTCCCTTGACCGAAAAGGGACCTTTTGGTTCGGAACAGAAGGGGGCGTGACACGATTCGACGGTAAAAACTGGAAGAGTTGGAGCAATGAGGATGGGGTAGGGGTCGATACGGGAAGGGGGGTTCCCCCCGAAGCCCAGGCGCTTCCCTTTACCCCGAGGCATCACCAGGGGGGCGACAAGCCCCTGGAGTATAATCCGAACTATGTTGTTTCTTCGACCATCGATGCGAACAATCACCTTTGGATCGGGACCCTTGGAGGCGGGCTCAGCCGTTTTGATGGGAAGAACTGGAAGAGTTTTACAACCCGGGACGGTCTTGCGGGAAACATGGTCCATGCTCTCCAAATTGATTCAAATGGGATTTTATGGATCGGGACAAATGGCGGGGTCAGTCGCTTTGATGGAAAGAGGTTCGCAAACCTGACCCAGAAAGATGGGATTGGTTCGGTCTATGCTATTGCGATTGATCGCCAGGGAAATAAGTGGTTTGGAACCTTTGGTGGGGTCAGCCAGTACATGGGGAAATGATTGCATTGGATTGTTTGCCGGGAGGGAGAACGATGAAAGGGCTCGAAAAAGCGCAGAAGATCGCGGAACAGGCGATTCACGACAGTATTGCCGTAAAACAGGGTGTGCTCCGGACGATGATTCCTTCTTTGATTCAGGCCGCCGAATGGATCAGTGATTCGATTTCCTCCGGGGGGAAGTTGATTCTCTTCGGGAATGGGGGCAGTGCGGGAGATGCACAACATATTGCCGCGGAACTGGTCGGGCGTTTTGAACTGGAAAGGAAACCCTTTCCAGCGATTGCGTTGACCACCAACACCTCTACGCTGACGGCCATTGCGAATGACTACGACTATGATGCGATATTTTCAAGGCAGGTGAGGGCCTGGGCCGGCCCATCCGACATCGTCCTTGGAATCAGTACGAGTGGCAATTCAGCCAATGTTGTGAAGGGGCTTGAGGCGGCGAAGGACCAGGGCGCCCGGACCATCGGATTGACCGGAGAGAAAGGAGGACGACTTGTGTCCATCACGGATCTATGCCTGAAAGTTCCCTCATCAAATACAGCGCGGATACAGGAATCACATATCCTGATTGGGCATATCCTCTGCTCACTTATCGAAAAAAGCTTATCCTGATTATCAAATGACTGGAACCCTTTACGTTGTTGCCACGCCGATAGGAAACTTGGAAGATATCACATACAGGGCCGTTCGCATCCTGAGAGAAGTTGCGATTATTGCTGCTGAGGATACCCGTCACACCCAAAGGCTCCTGAGGCGATATAATATCAACGCCCTCCTAACCAGTTACCATGACTTTAATAAAGAAGCGAAAACTCCCGTGCTTATTTCCCGAATGCAGGAAGGGGATTCCATTGCAATCGTGTCCGATGCCGGGACCCCGACGATCTCTGATCCGGGATATTATCTGATCAAGGCGGCCGTCCTGGAAGGGTTATGTGTCAGCCCCATTCCCGGACCGAGTTCCGCGATCGCGGCCCTTTCTGCTTCCGGCTTGCCGACCGATCGCTTTGCTTTTGAAGGCTTTCTGCCGCGAAAGAAAGGGAAGCGTGCCACACGCCTCCTTTACCTGCTAACAGACCCAAGAACCCTCATCTTTTTTGAATCTCCCTATCGTATCCGTGCCCTTCTCGAGGAGATCAGCTCCATTTTCGGAGACCGTCGTGTTGCTGTTGGGCGGGAGTTGACCAAGATCTATGAAGAGATGATTTATGGAACCATCACTGAAGTGATTGAGAAAATAGGGTCTAGAAAGCTCAAAGGGGAAATCACAATCCTGATCGAAGGGTACCACGAGAAGAAAAAAGGAATTCCCGGCTTCCTTGATATCGAAGTCCCGGAGGAATAAAATGATGTCATGGGTCATTTGGAAACCAAGCGGTGAAGACGACAGAATTGGATTTATCCTATATCGAGATCGAGGAAGTGGTTCTGGAGGTAGTGAGGACCCTTCTGTCCGAGACGGGTGAAAACCGAAGCAACGCTTTTCTCTCGCCGAAGGCCTCCTTTGATCGCGAACTCGGCCTGGGGAGTTTGGAGCGGGTGGAGCTTCTTCTCCGAATTGAGGAGCGATTTTCTCTGCGCCTTCCCGATACCGCCATGGCAGGGGCCCAGACACCGCGCGATTTGGCGCAGGTCATTCTTCGTGCAGAGCCGCAGAAGGTAAAAGCGGTGAAGCCACTACCTGAGCGTGTTCCTCTCATGGGAGAGGCCGGGGTCGGGCGCGTCTCGGCGCGAACCCTGAATGAAGCGCTTATACTGCAAGCTAAGAATAATCCTGAACGGACCCATGTCACCCTCTTCCATGAGGAGGGGAAAGAAGAGATCTTTACTTACCAGAGACTTTTCAAATCGGCGACGGTTATTGCCAATAACCTGATGACGCGAGGACTTGAAAAAGGGGAGACCGTGGCGATCATGCTCCCGACGGAACTGTCTTTTTTTCAATCCTTTTTTGGTGTCCTTCTCGCCGGCGGCATTGCCGTGCCGGTTTACCCGCCCTTCAGGCCGGATCGAATTGAAGAGTATGCCGAACGACAATGTCGAATCCTTGATAATGCCGGTGCCCGTTTTTTGATCACTTTTCAGCAGGCTGGACGCCTGGCGCGTCTTCTCAGGCCGCGTCTAAGCGCCCTGCTTGATGTTTTGATGCCGGAAGAGTTGTTGCGCCCGGATCCAGCCCTTCGGCCCGAATCAAAGGCCCCCACATTTCTGCATGTTGTGAGTGAAGATGATCCTGCCTTGATTCAATACACATCAGGGAGTACGGGTGATCCTAAGGGGGTTGTCCTGACCCATCGGAATCTTGTTTCAAATATCCAGAGTATCGGTGCGGCCTTTGGTCTTTCTCCGGCCGATTCCGGTGTCAGTTGGCTTCCGCTTTATCATGATATGGGATTGATCGGCTCGTGGCTTTTCTGTCTTTATCATGGAATTTCGGTGACCATCCTCCCCCCCTTTTCCTTTTTGAATCGCCCAGAGCGATGGCTCTGGGCGATTCACCGCCATCGGGCGACGCTCTCAGCCGCACCCAACTTTGCTTACGAAATATGTGCCAGGAGAATCAAGGATGAGGATATCAAGGGTCTTGACCTCAGTTCCTGGCGGGCGGCCTTGAATGGGGCCGAACCGGTGAGTCCGAAAACAATGGCTCGTTTTACGCGCCGTTTTGCGCCTTATGGATTTCGCCCGGAGACTTTTACGCCTGTTTATGGTTTGGCCGAAACCGCAGTGGCCTTGACCTTTCCGGAAATAGAGGCCCTTCCAAGGATTGACCGCATATCAAGAGAGGCCTTTGAACGTGACCGACAGGCGGTCCCTTCAGATGAAAAAGAGCTGTCTTTCCTTGAATTTGTTTCCTGCGGCACGCCGATTATGGACCATCAGATTCGGATTGTGGATGACCAGGGTGAGGTGGTCGGCGAGCGCATCGAGGGAGGGTTGGAGTTTCGCGGGCCTTCATGCACACAGGGATATTATCGGAACCCAAAGGCGACCGCTGCCCTCTATCATGGCGACTGGCTGATTTCCGGAGATTTGGCTTACTTGTCGGAAGGAGAGCTCTTTATCACCGGCCGGAAAAAGGATGTCATCATCAAGGGGGGCCGTAATCTCTATCCGCATGAGATAGAGGATGTTGTGGGAGATGTCCCCGAGGTTCGAAAAGGATGCGTCGCGGCCTTCGGGATCTTTGATAAGAAACTCTCGACCGAGAAACTGGTTGTGGTCGCTGAGACTCGGGAAAAAGGGAAGGAGAGGCATCTGCAACTGATTACCGCGATAAACAATCGGGTCGTTGCCGCGATTGGCATCCCCCCGGACCAGGTGCTCCTCCTCTCACCGGGATCTGTCCAGAAAACATCGAGTGGAAAAATCTCCAGATCGGCATGTCGCGAGGCATTTTTAATGGACCAGCTTGGCAAGCCGCGCAGCACCACGCAAATTCAGTTTGTAAGACTCATTACCGCGTGGTTCTGGTCATGGACGGGCAGGGGAATTGATAAGGTGGGGCAATGCTTTTATGGACTTTATGTCGGCTTGGTCCTGGCAGTACTCCTTGTCCCGGTTTGGGCCCTGGCTGCGGCACTTCCCGTAAAGCAGGTCCATCGTCTACTGAAAGGCGCGGCGCGTCTGTTGTTTAAGTTGCTTGGTTGTACTCCAGTGGTAGAGGGGGCACATCACCTTGAAAGTAAAGGGCCGATGGTCTTTGTTGCAAATCATGCCAGTTATGTGGATGCCGGGGTTCTGACGGCGGTTTTGCCTGCTGGAATTCATTTTATCGCCAAACAAGAATTGCTCAAATTTCCTATACTCAAAACCTTCCTCTTAAAAGGAGGACATCTCACGGTCGATCGCGCCGATCTTTCCAGGAGTGCTTCAGATACCGAGAAGATCGAAGAGATCCTCAGGAGCGGTTCCTCCATCATGGTTTTTCCCGAAGGGACTTTTCAAAAGGCAGAGAGATTGCTCCCCTTCAGGTTGGGTGCGTTTAAGGCGGCTGTCGAGACGGGCCTTCCGCTCTGTCCCATCACACTGGGGGGAACGAGACAAGTCCTTGGGGCAGAAGAATGGCTTCCTCGACGTCACCGTATTACCGTCATCATCGGAAAACCGATTCTTCCGAGTGGAAAGGATTGGAGAGACATTGTTCGCATTCGTGACCTCTGCCGAGAAGAAATTTCTCGCCATTGTGGTGATTAAGCATCGTGAGCGGAATCCTCACCCTTGGTAACTCTTTAAATCAGACTTGCGGAGCTTCTTTTTTCAATGGTATAGTGAAGATATTTATTTTTGAGAGAGAACTATTTATTTGATGTCAACAAACGCAGATCTGTCTGAATCAGGCCCGTTGCTGTCCGAGCCCTACTGTGAGATCCGGACCCGTTTGATTCAGGAAGGCTTATACCGTGTGCCTTCGCCGGGAGAGGATAGCTCCAATCCTGCTCTGGATGAAGGCAACCGGCATTGGCGTATTGCTTCGGGTCCATATTGGATCACCCCGGAGGAGTTGGCCTTCCTGGAGTCCCTGGGCAATCATCTCCTTTCCTTTTATGAGGCGGCCAACCGGCTTTATCTGGACAGCACCCATGGTCGCCTTCCTTCCTGGGTGGCCGGCTATCTGGACCGTGGGAAGCCGGAGGCGGTTATTGAATACGGGGGCATGAATCGCTTCAAACAGGATCTTCCCGGGATTATCCGTCCCGACCTTATTCAAACAGAAAAAGGCATGATTGCGACGGAACTCGATTCCGTTCCGGGTGGAATCGGCATGACAGGTGGCCTGGTGGCGGTCTATGCCTCACTGATTCGGAAAGGCGCCCTTATTGGAGATCGAGAGGGGATGGTCCAGGGTTTTGAACGGATGATCCGTTCTCTCTCAAACAAAAAAGATCTTGTTCTGGCCATCGTTGTTTCGAAGGAATCTGAGGCCTATCGACCGGAGATGATCTGGCTGGGTAAGGCGCTCAGGGCCCGTGGTCTCTCGACTGCGGTCATTGGTCCGGAAGAGATTATTTTTACCGAAGAAGGGCTTTGGCTGAACCTTGATGGAAAAAGAAAACAGATCGACATCCTCTATCGCTTCTTTGAGCTTTTTGACCTGAAGAATATCCCGAAGGCGGAGTTAATCCTCTACGCGGCCAAAAAGAAGCGTGTGATCATGACGCCACCCCCGAAGGCACAATTAGAAGAAAAAAATCTCTTTGCTCTTTTTCATCACCCGGTTCTGAAGACATTTTGGCAGAGGCATCTGGGGGAAGGGTGTTATGCCTTTCTGGGGACGCTTTTTCCAAAAACCTGGATAATTGACCCTACGGTCCTCCCTCCACATGCCGTGATCCCGGACTTAACACTCGGAGATCGACCTGTGACTGATTTTAGACAGATGGGGGATGCGACACAAAAGCAGCGTCGCTTTGTCATTAAGCCGTCCGGGTTTTCCGAGTTGGCATGGGGAAGCCGAGGGGTCTCGATCGGCCACGATCTTTCAGAGGAGGAGTGGCGAAAGGCGATTGATCGGGCGATGGAAAATTTCTCTAGGACGCCCTATCTTATCCAGGCCTTTCATAAAGGGAAGAAGGTTGTTGTCGAGTATTATGATTTTGAAAAAGAGTGTCTCGTTGAGATGGAGGGGCGGGTGCGTTTGTCTCCCTACTATTTTGTTGAGGGAAAGAAGGCCTGCCTCGGCGGGGTACTGGCGACGGTTTGTTCACTTGAGAAGAAAATAATTCATGGGATGGTGGATGCTGTCATGGCGCCCTGTGCGGTGTCTGCCCTATAACAGGATTACGGTATAATTGAACGCCCACATCAAGGGAACAACTTTCTTCTTCAATGAGAGTGTTCTTCAAGAAAGGAAGGGCTTGAAACTTTATAATCTAGAATCCTGTTTCTATTGTAAAATGGTCCGTGATCGATTGAAGGTCCTGGAGTTGGAGTATGAAAAAATTGAGGTTCCTTCCTGGCAGGGAAATCGCCATGAGGTCTATGAGGTATCCGGGCAGTATTTAGTGCCGGTCCTGGTCGACAAGGACCGGGTCCTTGACGACGAAGATAAGATCCTTGCTTACCTGGAGACGACCTATGGGTCTCAGTCTTGAAAGGAAAATAGTGGCATGCTGAATGGTTAGGGAACCTCTGATTAAGTCTGGGTTGAATTTTTCGGGAGATAGAATGTTTCGATTCAAGGCGTAAATCGCAGAGGATGGTTCTCGCGAAGCCATAGCCTGCTATTTTTAAGATTTACAACGCAGAAGCGGGACATTATTGCCCTGAAAAAACAATTCATGACTTATTCAGAGGTTCCTTAGATAAGAAATACGATAGTCGGAAACGACTGCTGACTTAATGATGGAGTGGTCCCTGTGGAGCAATGGCAGAAAGACCTTAAAGAAAGCATTGTCGATGTTGAAACCCTTGAGAAGGTGTTGGGTGTTCCGGCGAATGAAGTCCGGGATATTGTGGACCAATATCCGATGCGGATCACACCCTACGTCTTGAGCCGCATCAAAAAGAAGGGAGATGCGATCTGGAAGCAGGTGGTCCCGACAAGCGAAGAAGGAAATTCCGATGCGGCATGTGAGGCGGAGGATCCCCTGTATGAGGAGAAGGACAGTCCTGTGCCGGGCTTGGTTCATCGTTATCCCGACCGGGTTCTCCTGGTGATTACAAACCAGTGTCCGATCTATTGCCGGTTTTGTACGCGGAAACGCTTTGTCGGTTCGCCGGGAACACTGACGCCCGACAATCTTGAGAAGGTGGTCGCCTATCTTTCCGAGCATCATGAAGTGCGTGATGTGATCTTTTCCGGCGGCGATCCGCTCATGGTTGTGGACATGCTCCTCGAACGTGTGTTAAAGGCGCTTCGGGCGATCCCGCATCTGGAGATCCTTCGGATCGGGACCCGTGTGCCCGGGTCCTTGCCGTCGCGCATTACAGAAAAGCTCTGCAGCATGCTGAAGGCCTACCATCCCCTTTATATGAATCTTCACTTCAACCATCCGGACGAGATTACCCCAGAGGTGTCCCGGGCCTGTGGGATGCTGGCCGATGCCGGAATCCCGCTTGGGAGTCAAACT
This sequence comes from Candidatus Manganitrophaceae bacterium, assembly GCA_012960925.1. Lineage (NCBI taxonomy): Bacteria > Pseudomonadati > Nitrospirota > Nitrospiria > Candidatus Troglogloeales > Candidatus Manganitrophaceae > Candidatus Manganitrophaceae bacterium. The sequence continues at coordinate 24,905 of DUAG01000076.1, read as the reverse complement.
GTTTTGATGGAAGGGGTGAACGATGATCCGGAAGTGATGAAGCGACTGATGCAGAAGCTTCTCGCCATCCGTGTAAAGCCGTACTACATCTACCAGGCCGACTTGGTCAAGGGAACGCACCATTTCCGAACACGCGTTGAAAAGGGCCTAAAGATCATTGCCGCCCTGCGCGGACATACGTCCGGCATGGCGGTTCCCCACTATGTGATCGATGCTCCGCAGGGCGGAGGAAAGATTGCGATTTTGCCGCAAGAGACGCTTCTCTACATGGACGATGAAGAGGTGGTCCTCAAAAATTATGAGAACCTTACCTTTAGATATCCTCAGCCTGTGCAGTCCAACGGGGCCGGAAAGGAGGCAGACATTCCGCTTGCGATGCTTCCTCACCTAGACACTAAGGTCCTTTAAAGTCCAGCTTCCCAATGGTCGGAAAAATCGTTTCCAAACGGACCGTTCCTTCTATTTTTGCCTGACAGGCGAGCCGGACCTTTGAGGAAAAGGAGAGATGTCCTCGCAGAGAGAAGCGCTCAAAAGTGGTCATTTCACTTAAGTGTTCTCCCCCCTCCAGTATCCGGATTCGGCATGTTGAGCACAGGCCGCGGCCCCCGCACAGATGCATATGATTCACTCCGGCCTTCATTGATGCAGCCAGAACAGATGTTCCCTTATCCACTTCAATGTCTTTCCCGTTAATCAAAATATGTATCTGCTCGCTCATCCGTGATCCTCCCTTTTTATTTTTATCCCCAGGAAATCTTCACAATGAGAAGATACGCAATCGGAAAGAATTTTGCAACGTGTGGTTTATTTTGGGGAATTTTGTGCTCCAAGCGTTTCCAGTCTTGACGCTGCTTTATAGGCGAAGGAGGTCTCCGGGTATTTACTGGTAATCTCCTGATAGAGTTGCCGGGCATGTTTAAAGTTGTTTTGTTGCTCCTCAAATTGGGCGGTTTCAAAAATCTCCTGACTCTTCTCCTCGGGGTTGCTGCATCCGAGTATGAATAGCAAAAAAAGGAGGGAGAGTATCAATTGCTTTATCTTGCCAAGTCGGTTCATCATTATTCGCTCCAAGTGACAAAAATTTGCAATTGCAGGGAACGGTGTATCTGACGCGCTTCTTTTCATGACTATACCCTGTCTGAAGGATAAAAGGGAATGAACATCTTCGCATGATCGCGGCTGTTTGCAGCCTGAGAAGACATCATGTATCATGACTGAGGCCGCAACCGGGCTTTAGTCATATCCATGTCTTTTCCTGTTTGATGATCAAGGATGATTCCTATGAACCAAATTCTTTCTTCTGGCGCAGAAAGAGGTGCGAAAGAGACGCTTCATGCCGAGGTTCTCGTCCTTGGATCGGGGCCGGGAGGCTATACGGCAGCCTTTCGGGCTGCAGACCTTGGGAAAAAGGTTTTTCTTGTGGAGCGTTATGAAACGCTTGGCGGGGTCTGCCTGAATGTCGGTTGTATTCCTTCCAAAGCCCTTTTGCATATGGCCCAGGTTATCAATGAAGCGGAGGCGATGGTCAAACAGGGCATTTACTTTGGCAAGCCGAAAATTGACCTGGATCAATTGCGTTCTTTTGAGCAGGGGGTTGTTCAGAAGTTGACACGCGGCCTGTCGACCCTGGCCAAAAAACGGGGAGTGCAGGTTCTCCGCGGAACAGGACGATTTATTTCGGCCCATTCGCTTCGTCTTGAAAATACTAAGGACGCGCGAGGCATCTCATTTGATCAGTGCATTATCGCTGCGGGGTCTCATTCGATCAAACTTCCGGTCTTTCCCTGGGAAGATTCCCGGATGATTGATTCGACCGACGCCCTGGCGCTTATGGATATTCCCGGGCGTCTGTTGGTGGTGGGGGGAGGGATTATTGGTTTGGAAATGGCCTGCGTCTTTCAATCCCTGGGTTCCCGTGTCAGTGTTGTTGAAATGACGGATCAACTGATGCCGGGAAGTGATAAAGATTTGATCCGGCCCCTGCATAGATATCTTTCAGCACGATATGAAACCATTCTCCTCAATACCCGCGTTACGGAGATTCAGTCTCTCGAAGAGGGACTGAAGGCCTCTTTTGAAGGTCCGGATGCGCCAAAGGACACGGTTTACGACCGCATCCTGGTGTCCGTGGGCCGCGCACCAAATGGCAATAGGCTCAACGCAGAAGCGGCAGGCGTCCAAGTGGATGCAAAAGGGTTTATCCCTGTCGACAAACAGCAACGCACCAACATCTCTCATATCTTTGCCATCGGAGATATTGTGGGTCAGCCGATGTTGGCACACAAGGCCACACATGAAGGCCGGGTTGCCGCCGAAGTTTGTGCCGGAATGAATAGTGCTTTTAACACGAGGGTCATTCCGTCGGTCGCCTATACCGATCCGGAGGTCGCCTGGGTCGGACTGACTGAGCAGGAAGCAACAGATCGCGGCATCGCCACCGGTAAGGGGATTTTTCCCTGGGCGGCAAGCGGACGCGCATTGGGATTGGGTCGAAGTGAAGGACTGACCAAGCTCCTGTTTGATCCGGAGACAAAGCAGATTATCGGGATGGGTGCGGTTGGGGTCCATGCCGGAGATCTGGTTTCCGAAGCCACGTTGGCCATCGAGATGGGTTGCACGGCTGAAGACATCAGCCTGACCATCCACCCCCATCCGACGCTGTCGGAAACAGTCGCCATGGCCGCAGATACCTTTTCCGGAACGATCACCGATCTCTACCTCCCGAAGAAAGGGAGGGGTTAAAGAAAAATTGCGGCATACTGAATCATTGGCGTAACGCTTTGGTTTCCTATGCCGTTCCCATGGTTTCTCTTTCTCTTTCCTGAAAGCTCATCTTCATATATTTCTTCCGGATCTCCTCAAAACTTCTCTGGTGGTTCGGACGGTCCGAGGGGGTCAGGAAAGAACAGAGTTTTTTCTCGAGGGTATAGGTGTTTTGCGCGCTGCTGATGGCCATGACGCCGCTGACGATAAGCTTTTGGAGCAGGAGTTCTTCTTGTGTGCGGATATATATATTCGGCAATGGGAGTGAGGATAAAATTACTGAATAATATTCCGTAAAGGGTCGAGGTTAAAGCAATCGGGATTGTTTGAATGATGACATTGGCATCCCCGATATTGGAGAGCATCCCGATCAGGCCGATGACGCTTCCGATAATCCCGAAGGCGGGTGCAGCGCTTGCCATACTCCTGAAGACCCTTTCGTTCTGCTCCCGCCTTTGCTTGAAGAAGTACATTTCTGTGTAAAGCACCTCTCTGATCTCATCTTCTCTGTGGCCATCGACGAGGGCATTCAAGGCATCTTTTAGAAAAGAAGTGCCGGAGCGACCGAGTGATTTTTCAAGAGACAGGATGCCGTCATAGCGGCTTCTGACGGCCAAACCGAGCAGGGCCTTGATGATGCTGTCCTGACTCGGAAGTTGGGTCAGATAGGCGTTTCGGGCTACAAGAAACGCGGACCTTATCCTGAAGAAAGGATAGCTCAGAAAGATAGCCCCAACTGTACCGGAGATTACCACGAGTAGGGCAATCAGGTTAAAGTATAAGGGGATGACATTGTCATCACCTAGAAGAAAACTGAGCATAAACACAAGTATGCAGATGAATGCGCCTATAAAGTTAGTGGGTCTCATGTTCGTTACCTCGTCGGGTTCACTGTGTAGTTGTCCCTGGTAATGATTATTTCTACACGCCTGTTTTTTTGCTTGTTCTCCTCCGTGGTATTCGGAGCGACAGGCCTGTACATGGAATGGCCAAGGACGCTAAAGCGCCCGGGTTCAAGGTCGCCTGCTTCGATCAGGTACCGGGCCACTCTCGATGCGCGGATCACTGAAAGTTCCCAGTTTGTTTGGAAAAGCGTACTGCGTATGGGAAAGTTATCTGTATGTCCCACAACATGAATCTCGTTCTGTGTTTTTCCCAGGACATTCTTTTTTTTGATACCCGTAATCCGTTCCATCGTCGCATTCCAAAGGGTGTAGCGACATTCACTGTCGAAGGCCAGTATGCCATCAATGCTGCTGTTGATGAGGTTTTCATAAAACCCCTTTTGGAATCGAGCCTTCTCCTCCGCCAGCTTTTGTCTGGTGATCTCAACTCTGAGACAAACGAGAGCGACAAGAAGACCTCCAAGGGCCAAACGAAAATATATTTCCATCCCATTCGGGGTGAGTAATTGTTCAGAAAACGTATGTTTCTGAAATAGAAAAGCATCAATCGCGGAATCTAGGATCCAAAATAGCAACCCTAAAACCGCTCCAAGCAAAATCGAGTGATTGGCAATTTTTTTTACCATGTCTTCTTTCGGTATCGAGACTGAGGATATTCAGTAAATACTGAAACTCTCTCGGAAAGGTTTATGGGGTATTTCCCTTGTCTGTTCTAGAGTTTCGTTGTTTACAAAAAGATCCAATACTGGCCCAGAGGTCATTTCTCAATTTGAACGGTGCTTCGCGCAGTTCCTCTCTGACTTATTATCGGAAAAATTAAAATAAAACTTAAGGCTCAAGAGAAAATATTTATAAAAGCAATTCATCCTGGACTCTCATGATATCGTCGATTCCTCTGAGAATAACGCGTTATTGGCCAAAGGACTCCGGTGAGTAGGCCTTGGTCGTCCTTTGGCCTCTGGCCTTATTTTTCAGCAGACTTGACGGTTCACCCTAAGATCAATCGCGGAACTTGGGATGTGAACTAGATGATTAACATTTTTTTTTATTGAAGGCACGAGACATTATTAGTATAGTCATGAACAAATAAATTTCGATGTATATCAAAAATGTTCCCATCCATTTTCACTGTTGCAATGTATGATTTGAGAACATCTGTATGAGGTCTCATAAAAAGAACTTTCGGGCCGGAGTCACTCTTTTATTGTTCAGTGCTGTTTTTTCGGCCACGCTTTGTCTGGGCTTCAGTCTTGCGAGAGAACTTCCTCTGCTTGTCGAACTCTCTGATCTTGGAGACATGCACGATGGAATGAGGATTACGATTTTTGGATGGGTCCAGTCCGGCGAGGTCAAGACGGGACGCCGGGGAAGTTTATACTTGGATCTTATTGTGGGCGTGGGAGAGGATCGCGTTACAGTAGTGATGACCAAACCCGCGAGCAATATTTTGAACCGCAGGGTGATCGTTCAGGGGATCTATCATAAAGAAGGCAGCTTTGGGGGACATCAGAAGGAACACTTTATTGATGCAGAAACGATTGTCAGAGACTGGGGTGATGAGAAGTAAGGTAATAACCCTTGAGGAAGCTCTGATTATGGCGTTCATCCAGGCACATCACCCATACAAGTAAGAACATGCGGCAACCGCGCCGATGATCCCGGCCGCGTCGGCGGTCAGTCCGGCGAACAAGGCATGACGGGATCGACGTACCTGTACCGCGCCGAAGTAAACGGCCAACACATAGAATGTTGTTTCCGTGGACCCCTGTAGGGTGCTGACCAGGATCCCGATGTAACTGTCGGGACCGATGGCCGGGTTGTTAATGGTTTCCGCCAAAAGGCCAAAAGCACCGGAACCGGAGAGCGGTCGCATCAGGGCCATCGGCAAGGCTTCTGCGGGCAGACCGAGCATTGCCGTGAAATGGCCGAGGGTTCCGATGAGAAGGTCCATTGCCCCGCTGTGGCGAAACATGCCGACTGCGACCAGGATGGCGACTAAAAAAGGAATGATTTTTATAGCAACATTAAAACCGTCTTTTGCTCCTTCTACAAAAACTTCGTAAATGTTTACCCCGCGGGCGAAACCAAAGGCCAACAAACCCACTGCCAGACCCGGCACAATCCAGGGGCCAATTTCCTTGCCATAAACGATTGCAAGAGGGATGAAGGTAAGCAGTCCGCCCAGAGCGAGGTAAGAAACCCAGCTCGGATAAGCACCGGAGTTCTCCTGTGGGGTTCGTTCTCTTTCACAGGTGGAGTGGGGGGGGGGCTCTTCTGATTGAGGTGGTTCCGGCAAATGGGATACGGGTGAAAATCGCTGATATGTTTTCGCAGCGATAATGGCTGCAGTGGTTGAGCAGAGCGTCGCAAAGAGCGTTGTGGCCAGAATGCCCGCTGGGTTATTGGAACCGGCGGCGGCTCGCAAAGCAATGACTCCGGTCGGCAGCAAGGTGACGCTGGAGGTATTGATCGCGAGAAACAAGGCCATGGCGTTGGTTGCCGTCCCCTTCGTGGGGTTCAGTTTATCCAACTCCTGCATGGCGCGAATACCGAAAGGGGTTGCCGCATTGCCCAAGCCCAAGGCGTTTGCCGAGATGTTCATGATCATCGCTCCCATGGCCGGATGATCCGCCGGGACATCCGGGAAGAGCTTTACCATGAGGGGTCGGACCACACGTGCGATAATCCGTAGCAGTCCTCCTTCCTCCGCCACCTTCATCAATCCCAGAAAAAAGGCCATAATTCCGACCAGGCCGAGGGCGAGTTCGACGGAACCCTTTGCCGAAAGCACAATCCCCTCCGTTAAGGCCTGCATCGGGGAAACGGCATCCACCCCCGTGGTGTCCCACATCAATTGATGATACCCGGTTGTAAAAAAAGCAATCAGGATGAGGAGGAAAAAAATAATATTCAAAGGGTGACCTCAGATCTGTGATCAATATTAACGATTTTAGGCTTCCAGTCAACAACAGATTTGTTCTCCGTTTCTTCCGTTTTTTTCTTGACACTATATCTTGTATAGAGATGAAGAAGGTCCCAATGATCATTATTTGGGCAATGTGTTGATTGGCCTGAATGATAAGAGGAAAGTGGGGATCAAAAGGGTGTATCCACAATGTATCCACAGGAATTGTGGATAAATAAATAGAGTATTCTGAGGGTATAAATGAATTATTAGATCAATGATATCAGATCATTACAGTAAAAATGAACATTAAAACTCTCTAATTTATTGAATTTACCATGACCTTCTCAACAAGTTGATATTAATCAATGAATTATGGCGTGAAGATCAGGAAATTCCTCGATTTATTTGCTCGCCAAACCGGCCCGCAGGAGAACACGCATTGTTATGTTTTGGGGTTCATCTCTTTCTTGGTACGGGACAGAGGCTTGACCCTGAAATCGATTGAGTTATACAATGAGACTCTCTCATCTATAAGCGCATCTAGCGAGCTCAGGCTCCATGCTCCTCGGGCGGGGTTTTTCAGAACCTTGTTCGGGATGACAGAAGAATGGTAAAGGAAACTTCTAAGGAAGCTCTGATTAAGCCTGGCTTGAGTTTTTAAGAGGATAAAAAATTTCGATCCAAGGCGGAAATTGAAGAGGATCGTTCTCGCGAAGCCATAGCCGGCTATTTTCAAGATTTGCAACGCAGAAGCGGGACATTTTTGCCCGGAAAAAACAATTCATGACTTGTTCAGACCTTTCCTAAGGTAAAGGAGGTAATCATGATGAAGAAGGGGTTTTTGATCTTGGCGATATTCATTCTTATTTTTCCATTCATTACGCATGCACGCACACCGTCTCCGGAGGGTGCACTGGTATATATCATCTCTCCTGCGGATGGGGAGGGGGTTCGTAATCCGGTCATCGTAAAATTTGGTTTGCAAGGGATGGGCGTCGCTCCGGCAGGAGTGGACATGAAAAACACGGGCCATCATCACTTGCTTATCGATGCAAAACGGTTTCCTCCTTTGGACAAACCGATCCCTTCAGATAAGCATCACAAACACTTCGGCAAAGGTCAGACAGAAATCGCCCTCGAATTGTCACCCGGAACACATACTCTTCAACTTGTCTTTGGGGATAAATCTCATATCCCTTTCGATCCACCTTTGGCATCTGGAGCAGTCACTATTCTGGTGAAGTGACTGCTATTGTATTATAGCGGCGATTCGCTGAACGTGGTGGAAGAGACAGGAGAGTCGGCCATTTTGTTTCTTTTCATTATGGATGTCGTTTTGAACAACCCTGCTCAAGGGTTATGTTATGCGCAGGAAGGGAAGGATTCTTCGTCCAGGTAGAGTGTCTGGGTGTCGTCGTTGTATCCGAGGAGTTCGGCGTATCTTCCCCAATTGACGATTGTTTTAAAGAGTCCCTCGATGTTTTCATGAGGAAGGAAACGTGAAAGCTCCTCCAAGGTTGATTCCCGATCCAATCGACCCTCTGTGGATTTTTGTAAAGCGTTCACGAGACGCTGTATGAGTTCCAAGTTTTTGAGTTGATCTCGAATCATCAGCTTACGCTGGCCTATTTTGCTTTTGATCAGTTTTTTCCCAAGATCAAGAATGACAACATCGCCTCCCGGGGTCTCAGCAAAACCGAGCATCTCGGCCATTTTAATAATGGAAAGCAGTTCTCCCGATTCGTACTGAATGGCCTCCGCCAGCTTATAGATGTCTTCCCTGCCGTGTTCGTCATCCAGATATTCCAGTAATCCGATGACTTCGCTTGCAGAAACTTCAGGTAGAGGTTCAATTTGCATGGATGCTCCTATGTAATAATAAGTAAATAACCGATATTATGCTACGCCATCAGGGAAAAGATACGATCCGTTAATTCATTGACCGCTGCGTCGTTCTTGTCGCGAGGCCGGGCAAGCTTAATCGGAATGTCGGCAAGCAATGTCCCGGGATGAGGCGAAAGAACCAGAACCCGGTCCGCCATCAGGACGGCCTCTTCAATGATATGAGTCACCATAATAATGGTATTCACTGCCATAGACTTATCCTCCCACAACATCAGAACCTCTTCGCGCAGGGTCAAAGAAGTCAAGGCATCGAGGGCGGAGAAAGGTTCGTCCATACAGAGAAGTTTTGGCTCGACTGCCAAAGCCCGCGCCAATCCGACCCGTTGTTTCATTCCGCCCGACAGTTCCCGGGGATAGGCCTCTTCAAAACCGTCCAGACCGACTTTGTCTATAAAGTGGATCGCCCGTTCTCTTCGAGCGCTTTCTGAAAGTCCGCGGGCCTCAAGACCGAGTTCTATATTTTCCTGGACGCTCAACCATGGAAAGAGTCCGAATGACTGAAAAACCATGGCGGATTCCAGATTCACGGAGTCCAACGTCTTCCCTTTGTAGCGGATGTCTCCATCTGTTGGCGAAATCAGACCTGTTAAAAGGCGAAGCAGGGTGCTTTTCCCGCAACCGGACGGACCGACCAGGGCGATAAACTCCCCCTCTTGGATGCGAAAAGAGATCTCTTTGAGAACCGGCATTAAGACGCGGTCCTGGCGAAAAGATTTGAAAACTTTTTGAATCTCCAGAAGATCCATTGATGATTGATCCAATCCTATCCTGAAACAATATTTGCAGCGCGCTCCCGGGTCCGTCTCGAAGGGGCATGTGCGACTCAATACTCAAATTTATAGCGCGTTATGGCGTAAAGATAAAGCCTTCTCCAGAATAAACGATTTAATAATGCAATCGTGATGATCATGGCCAGAAGTGTAAAGAGAATCATGCGAGTGTCTCCGGCCTCGTAGATGGCACGGTCGAGCATCGCGCCGATGCCGATAACGGAATAGGTCTTTTGTTGGTAGACGATATATTCTGAGACAATAAGGGCGTTCCACCCGCCTCCCCAGGCCGTAATACTCCCGGTGATCAGAGAAGGGAAAACGGCCGGGAGATAAAGCCGCTTCCAGTACTGCCATTTCGTCAGTCCGAAGGACCTTGCAGCCTCTTTAAGATCGCCGGGAATACTCCGAACGCCGCCGATCAGGTTGAAGAAAAGGTACCATTGCATTCCTGTTAAGATCAAGAGGATTGCGGCCCCGTTCATTCCTCCAAAAGTATTGATGGCGAAGAAGATGAAGAAAGGGAAGAGCGCGGGGGCGGGGATGGCGGCGCCAATCTCAGCCAACGGAGTAAATATGCGAAAGGCTCGGGGATTTTCTCCCACCCAGATCGCGGCGGGCAGGGTCCATGCCAGGGCGATAATGTAAGCGATGGTCAGCCTGAGGAATGAAGCAAGGATGGCCATTGGGATCATGCCCACTTCCGGGGGAAACGGGGGCGTGAGTCCCTCGATGAGCAAAAGGACACTCTTTCCAACACCGTAGGAGATCAGGCCGACAGCAAGAATTCCGATTCCTTTTAGAGCGATGAGGCCGATTTTACCGCCCGTGGTTGAAATCGGGGGCTTTTTGTGTTGAGGAGAAGGTTTGGGATGCCCTGGTAAGGGGTGGGGTTGTTGCGCGATCCGTGTCGAGGAAAAGAGCTTCAGGGAGAGGAGTTTCCGGTACCATTGCAGGACAAAGGAAGCGGAAGGGGTGGTAGATGAGGAAGATTCATAGCGGAACTTCTCGCTCCAGACCGAAAGCGGTTTCCAGATAAAGAGGTGGAAGAAGACAATAATGAGAATAAGAACAGCTAATCCGGAACAGGTTCGGATGAGTTGACCCGTTTCGGTCGATTGAATCAGAAAACTCCCTAATCCGGGGAGGCGATGTTTCACCGGGCCGATGGCGATAATTTCTGCGGCGATTAAGAAATACCAGCCCCCGGACCAGGAAAGCATACTGCTGTAGACCAGTTTCGGGATGCAGATTGGAAAGATATTTTTCCTGAATCGAAGCCAGCCGCGGACACAGAAGGCGTCAGAGGCCTCGGCCAGATCTTTAGGCAGGGTCTTGAGTGATTCGTAAACGCTGAAGGCCATGTTCCAGGACATTGATGTGAATATTAAAAAGATGCTGGCTGCTTCAATGCCCCATCGACTTCCCTGGAACAGGTTGATGAAAAATAAGACCGCGACGGGAAAAAATCCCAGGATTGGAATAGACTGAAGAAGATCCAGCACCGCGATCATCGGCCCTTCGGCCTTTTGAACAGTTGCGGCAATATACCCATAGATGATTGAGAAAACGAAGGAGATAAGGTAGGCAACCGACATTCTCAGGAGGGAATAACTTGCGTAATAGGGGAGTTGCGAGATCGTCGTATCCAGGGTGACCTCGTTTTCCGGAAACGCGATCTGTTGACTCAGCGCGTAGAGAAGCCCGGAGAGGATCAGGATGCCCATGCCAAACGCTGTCTTGCGAATGATTTCTTTCTTGAGTTGTTTCTTCATTTGAAAGACCCTAGCAGAATAAATAAATAAGTTCAAACGAGGTGACAGGACCCAAAACGTATTCAGATGTTCCGATGATGCCTGTTCGGTTTAGACATTTTTGACATCACTTTTCGAGGAATGATAAGATCCAGACACAGGTATACAATTTTAAGATAATCAGGAGGAACAGTTTTTGGGAATAATGAACGAGATTGATAAGCCGATCATCGCGATCACCATGGGAGATCCCTGCGGGATCGGACCTGAAGTGATCGTAAAAGGCTTGCTGGACAAAAAGATTTATGACACATGCCGTCCCTTTGTTATCGGAAATGCCGACTGGATGATGCAAGCCGCTTCTCATTTTGCTCCGTCGCTTGATGTTTGCTCGATAAAAGACCTTAAAGATGGACGCTTTGAGGCGGGGATGCTGGATATTCTTGATCTTGCTCAGGAATTAGGCCCCTTCCCGTTCCAGTACGGGAATCCCCATCCGGCGGCCGCTTCCATGGCGCTCAGCGCGATCATCTTGGCGGCCCGGATGGCACTACGGAGTGAGATTGACGGGATCGCGACGGGTCCGATTCACAAGGAGCAGATGCAGAGGATTGGTTTTTCCTTTCCGGGTCACACCGAGTTTTTTGCAGATATGGCGAAGACAGACGCCTTCGGAATGATGATGGTCGGGGGCGGGTTGCGGATCCTGTTGACGACGATTCATCTTTCATTAAAAGAAATGATCGGACAGATCAAGAAGGAACGCATCTATGATGCGATTCGTCTGACTGCGGCAAGCCTAGAAAGAGATTTCGGCTGTCAGGAGCCGCGACTCGCCGTCGCGGCTTTGAATCCGCATGCCGGGGAGAGAGGCATTTTTGGAGATGAAGAAAAACGAGAGGTCCTCCCCGCGATAGAAATGGCCCAGGCGGATGGAATCGGGGTAAGTGGCCCCTACCCGGCAGACACTCTTTTTTATCAACTGAAGCAGGGGCGCTTCGATGCTGCGGTCGCCCTTTACCATGATCAGGCCTTGATTCCAATCAAACTTCTTGCTTTTGGCTCTGCGGTGAACGTGACGGTAGGTCTACCCTTTGTCCGGTCTTCTGTAGATCATGGCACTGCTTACGATATTGCCGGCCAGGGGGTGGCGGATGCAGGGAGCCTTCAGGAAGCCGTCCGACTGGCCGTTCAGATGGCTCGTCATCGGGCTGGATTTCTAAGGCGGTCAGCCCAAGGGCGTATAGATTGATATCAACATGAAGACCGCACCAAATACCTTTACCCGCCCCAGAAAATCATGGGGACAGAACTTTCTGATTGATTTCAATATTCAGAGAAAGATTCTCGACCTGGCAGAGATAAAACAGGGGGAGAAGGTCATCGAAATCGGTCCTGGACGAGGGATGCTGACCCGGGGATTGCTCGAAAGAAGGGCCCTTGTGACCGCGATCGAAATTGATCCTCACCTGGTTGAGCGCCTGAAAAGGGAGATGCCCTCCGTCGAAACGCCGAATTTTGACCTTGTCCTGGGAGATGCCCTTCGATATCCTTATGAAGCAATTCAAGGGACTTATAAGGTTGTAGCGAACCTTCCCTACAACCTTTCAACCCCGATTCTGTTCCGTCTTCTTGAAGAACATCGACAGATAAGAATGATGATCCTGATGCTCCAACGCGAAGTAGCCGACAGGTTGGCCGCCCAGGTTGGAACAAAAAGTTATGGAGCACTGACGGTTACCGTTCAATATTGTGCGGATGTTCGTGCCGCATTTGATGTTCCGCCTGGCTGTTTTCGGCCCCGTCCGAGGGTTCATTCGACCGTCATTCTCCTTACACCCCGGTCTGAGGGCCGGATGCCTGTTCAGGACGAGACTCTCTTCCTGAAAGTGGTGAAAGGGGCCTTCGCCTACCGAAGAAAAAGGGTTGTAAATTCTCTGGTTGAAAGCGGGTTTTCAAAAGAGATCGTTCTGTGTTCCCTTGAAAAAATAGGTCTTGATCCAGGGAGAAGAGGGGAAACCTTCACTTTGTCAGAGTTTGTGGCGATGGCCAAAGAAATCAGCCGCCTCATCTGAAACCGCCGATGGCTGGCGCGAGACCCATCCGCCTGCAATACTGCGTTATCGAACATAAGGGCTCCTCAACATACAGGGAGGATGTCTCGATCGTCCTTATGTCCTCTGGCCTTGTCTTTTAGACGACTTGCCGATTTCAGCCGGTGTTCTTACCAGGACTTCTGACAAGGTCAACTTGTTTGATTATAGGATCGATCTGTGATAAATTTAATTCATTTTTGTGGATCGTGAGATTGGGTTTATGGCCTCAAAAGACACCGACTTTGACTATATGAATGAAGTCGCGGGAACGCTCCTTGTTGTCCTTGGACTTCTTATTGGCGTGAGCCTTCTGACCTATCATTCAGAAGACCCCTCATTTCTCTCAATCTCATCCACATCGATTGTTCAAAATGCAGTTGGCAAGGTGGGTGCTCACCTTTCCGCCCTGTTTTTTCAGTTGTTCGGGGTCGGTTCCTATTTTTTCCCGTTGTTTTTGACCGCCTTGGGTGTTCGCTTCTTTCAGAAGCGCGAAGGATTTTTCCATAAAAAGATTATTGTGGGGGGATTTCTCTGGGTGATTACCCTGTCCGCTTTGGCACACCTGGAATGGCTTGGTTTTTCCCGACTGGTTTCTCTCGATCAAAAAGGAGGTATTTTCGGCCGTTTCCTGTCGCAATTTCTCCTGGATTATTTTGCTTCATTTGGAACCGCAGTCCTCTTGTTTTCCTTGTTTCTGATGGGGGGAATCCTTCTCTTTTCCTTTTCCCCTCAGAAGGTGCTGAATCGGTTCATTACCGGCCTGCAAGTGATCAGGCAACTGGGCCTGGTCTCGGCGTCCCCATCCGAAAAGAAAAGGGGTCGACGATCTCCCTCCATCCAGAATGGAGAACGTGAGAATAATCGGGAGGAGGGACCGGCTATTGCCAATCCGCCGCCTCGTATTGCGGTGCCCCCAAAGCAGGAGACCTTTACCTTTGTGAGTGAGGATGCAGGAGACTATCGTCTCCCTCCGCTTTCTCTTCTCTCCGATTCCTCCCGACTTCCCAACGCAAGATCTAAGGAAGAGTTGATCGTTCAGTCTCAGATCCTGGAAAGGAAGTTACGCGATTTTGATGTGGAGGGACGGGTCTCACAAGTTCATCCCGGGCCGGTGATTACGATGTTTGAATTTGAACCGGCACCTGGGGTAAAGCTGAATCGAATTATAAACCTGAGTGACGATTTGGCCCTGGCCATGCGGGCGCTTCATGTCCGAATCGTTGCCCCTCTCCCTGGAAAAGCCGCTGTCGGCATTGAGATCCCAAACTATAAAAGAGAAGAGGTTGGTTTAAAAGAGGTCTTTGCATCTCCCTCATTTAACCGGATTCAATCCAAACTTCGGCTTGCACTGGGGAAGGACATCTTTGGAAACCCCCTGGCAACCGATCTGGCAGCCATGCCGCATCTTTTGATTGCGGGTTCAACCGGGTCCGGAAAGAGTGTTGGATTAAACAGTATGGTTCTTTCAATCCTCTTTTCTGCGACGCCGGCAGAGGTCAAGATGATCATGATCGATCCGAAAATGCTTGAGTTTTCACTTTACGACGGGATTCCTCATTTGGTGACGCCGGTGATCGTCCGCCCGAAGGCCGCTTCTGATGCGCTCAAGCGGATGGTGGTTGAAATGCAGCGCCGTTATCAGCTCCTTGCTGGGAAGGGGGTTCGGAATATCGACGCATATAATAAACGTCTTCTCAAGGACAAGAAGAAAAAAGGGCGGTCCATGTTGGAAACAGACGATGAAGGATCGGCCGTCGAGGAGAGTCCATTGCCTTATATTGTTATTCTTATCGATGAACTTGCGGATCTCATGATGGTGGCTCCACGGGATGTTGAAGATTCAATCGCCCGGCTCGCCCAGATGGCCCGTGCTGCCGGAATTCACTTGATATTGGCAACCCAGCGTCCTTCTGTAGATGTCTTAACAGGATTGATCAAGGCCAACTTTCCGGCGCGAATCGCGTTTTGTGTCTCGTCAAAGACCGATTCGCGGACCATTCTTGATGCAAACGGCGCTGAGCAGTTGCTCGGGAAAGGAGATATGCTCTATCTCTCGGCGGGAACAGGAAAGATAGTCAGGGTGCATGGTTCCTACGTTTCCGAAGAAGAAGTGAAGCGAGTTGTTGGATTCATTAAGGAGCAGAGTTCACCCCTTTACGATTCTGCCTTTACGGCTCCCGTGTCTTCAGGAGATCTCGCCACGGAGGACGACAGGGACGAGTTTTATGAGCGGGCACGAGAGCTGGTCATTGGGACAGGACACGCGTCGGCCTCTTTTATTCAGAGGAGGATGAGAGTGGGATACCCCAGGGCTGCACGCATCATCGAGATGATGGAAGAAGATGGGCTGATCGGTCCGGCCGTAGGGGCAAAACCGAGAGAGATCCTGATCAGAAGAGAGGAACAACCTCTCTAAGGCATTATTAAGTTATTCCTGAAACATGCCGATTAGGAAGAGAGGCCTCTCCGATGTAGGGTTCTACAAAAGGAGTGTTTGTGAACATGTATAGCGAGTGGAGTCCCCTCCGTTTTAGGGCGGGGTTTTTCAAAAGAATATTGTTATTGTCATCCGTGCTTGCCCTTGTTTTTCCCGCATTTAATGTGCTTGGGGAAGAAGAACTCAAGGAGACAAATAACATAAATGATATCGTCGCCCAGATTCATGAAACATATGATAAAATGGAAGACTTCAAGGCCCGTTTTGTCCAGACCGTTGAGATCTTTGATTTTAATGTTCCGTATGTCTCCAAAGGGAATCTTTTTATAAAAAAAGGGAAGATGCGCTGGGATTACCATGAACCCAGTCGGCAGCAGATTTTTGTCGATGGCGGTGGATTCCATTATTACGTTCCAGAACATAAACAGGTCATCCGGAGCCGTGTTGGCGGGCGTTCAGATGTACATCTTCCGCTCCAACTTCTTTCGGGTCGAGGACAACTCAACGAAGACTTTGATCTTTCTTTTGAAGAGGAAGGGTCTTCTGTGAAAGGTTCGGTTTCTCTTCGGCTGGTTCCAAAGAAGAAGATGGGGCTCATCAAGATTGTTATTCGGGTCGCGCCCTCTCCTCAAATTGGGGGCTTGATGATACATGAGGCGGTCCTGCGTGAAGAAAATGGGAATATATCGACCTCTACGTTTGAGGGAATTGAAATAAACAAGGGCTTAGAGGACAACATCTTTGTCTTTAAAATTCCGAAGGGGGTCGAGGTCCTTGATGCGCCGTAAGGGGAATGTGATCATTGTTTATAACTTGCTTCAGGGGACTTCCAGTTGGCTATGAGTAAAAGTGCGATCATTGAAAAGGCCCAGAAACTGGCCTCCAAGGGAAATATTAAGGAGGCCATCAAGGAGTGGCGGAAACTTCTTTCGGATTCGCAGGACAATGGCAATATCTATAATGCCATTGGTGACCTTCAGTTAAAAGCATATATGAAAGAGGATGCGATTACGGCTTACCTTGATGCGGCAAGTGCCTTCAAGGAGGCAGGTTTTGACTTGAAGAGTATTGCCCTCTACAAAAAAACCATCAAAGTTGACCAATCCCGCCATGATATTTATGAAAAACTGGCCGATGTCCATGCGGAACGCGGCCTGGTTGGAAACGCGATTAGTGATTACCTCAAGGCCGCGAAGTATTATGTGAAGCAGGATGATGTTCGTGCTTCATTGGACGTTTACCGAAAGATGGCCAACCTTGATCCTGAGAATTTTGACATTCGTATCAGGATTGCCGATATGTGCCAGAAGGAGGGATTCGAGAAAGAGGCCGTTGAAGAGTTTGGCAAGGTTTTCACGTTATATGAAGGAAAAGGGATGACCTCAGAGTCTGAAGAGGTGCGGGAAAAGATCTTAAGTCTCGATCCCGATTACTTTGAAACCCTCAGTGCTTCCGCGATAGCCTCTCCTTCTCAGGATGGTTCTGAGAGCTCAGATGGAGAGATGCTCGCCGCTGAAGACTCCGAATCACCTGAACTGGTTGGACCTGATTTGCCTTCGGAATCTCCTAAGGCGGTGGAGGTTCTGGAACCTGTAATACCGGAAGAGGGTTCTCAGCTGACAGCAGATGGATTGTCTCAATTTGAAGTCTCTTTACCCGTCAGAGAAAGTGTAGTAGTGGAAGAAACATCGGATGAGAAGGCCTTGCCGGTGAGAGAGGAGGCCTCTCATGCCGATGCGATGTCTGGTCCTGACCCACAGTCTCCAAAGAAGATTACGGAGTCGGCATTTAAAGGGTATTTGACGGAAGCCGAAGTTTATTTTAAATACGGCTTAAACAGTAAGGCCATTGACCAACTCCTTCTCGTTTCTAAACTGTGCCCGGACCGTGAAGAGCCTCATTTAAAGCTAAAAGAGATCTACATTCAAGAAGGGATTACGGAAAAGGCGATTGAGGCATGTTGCACCCTGGCCCGTATTTTTCATGCAAAGGGGGACGAAGAAAATGTTAAAGAGACCCTGAATGAACTCTCCCTGCTCGATCAGGATGGAAACTACCGGCAAGAGCTTCATGATGAGATTCTTGCCTTTGAAAATATGGCGATATCTTCAGATGTGGAGCTTGGTGAAGGTCTTTCTCCCGTTGTGGAAGCTGAATCAAAAGCACCAGAGAGCGAGATGGGTTTCGATTTTGCGGATGAAGTTTCTTCAGGGGAGATTCAGGAGGAGGACAAAGAGGAAGCTAGGGGAAAAGAAAAGGAATCCTCTGAGTGGGATCTCGAGCCGGTTGAACAGGAAAGTGCGGAAGATTCTGAAAAAGATGCCCTTGAGTCGGTGGAGGGAGAAAGTCCCTTGTCTGAAGCCGGAGCTTCTTCTTCGGATGTTGAGAGGTCTTTAGAAGAAGGCCTCGTGCAGGAGGAAGGGGTTTCTTTTTCAGAAGAGATTGAGTCCTTTTCAGCGAGTGCCGCACAGGATACTCTTGTAGATGAGGTTCCTGTAGAAGAGGTTTCTTTTGAAGGAGTCTTAGAAGGCGAGGGCTCTGGCATCACATCAATGGAGGATGCGGTATCTGCGCCTGTTGTGGAACCCACCGAGGAAACTGTTGCGGAAACTGAGGAGAAAGAGGAGTATATTAATCTCGCTTCGATCTTGAGTGAAGAGCTTGGAGAGGAGATGGAGGAGTCATCTGGTTTTGATGACACTCTCTTGGAGGGGGCCTTCAAGGAACTCAAAAAAGAAGTGGATTCGACTCATAACGAGAAAGATATGGAAACCCATTATGACTTGGGGATTGCGTATAAAGAGATGGATATGATCCCTGAGGCGATAACGGAGTTTGAATTGGCTTCGCAGGGGGACAATCGATTTCAGGATTCTATGATTATGCTGGCCGCTTGTTATCGTTCCAGGGGTGCGATGATTACTGCAATTAAGATCCTTCAAGATGCCCTGGAAGATCCACGGTGTGCAGTTAACAAGCGTGTTCCCCTGTTGTACGAAATGGCAATTATGGTCGATCTTGCCGGAGATAAAAAGAAGGCGGGGATACTTTATGAGGAGGCCTATCAGGCTGAGCCGGACTTCCGGGATGTTGCAAAAAGAAGGCAGCTTAACGAAGAGGAGAAAGATGGTGTCCCCCTCGCGGAATCGAAATTACACATGAAATCGAAGAAGAAAAATAGGATTTCTTATATATGAGCTACCTTGAATACTATAAATTAAAAAACCAGCCGTTTAATGTTGCGGTGGACAGCCGGTTTTATTTTAACAGCAACCAGCATTCGCAGGCTCTGATAAAGTTGAAATACGCTGCTTCGGAAAGAAAAGGTCTTGCTGTCCTGGTCGGGGCGATTGGGACTGGAAAAACCACTCTGGCCCATAGACTGCTAGAGGAACTCGACGAAAAAGAGTTTGAGTCTGCTCTTCTCGTTGTCATTCACAGCGCAATCTCTTCGGAGTGGCTTTTGCGCAAGATCGCGATACAGCTTGGGGTGGAGGATCCCCTGGAGGGAAAAATTGATCTTTTGAGCCAACTTTACAGTCGCCTCGTAGAGATTTATGATTCCGGGAAAAAAGCCGTTGTCTTGATTGACGAGGCGCAGATGCTTCGAAGCAAGGAGCTCATGGAAGAATTTCGGGGCATCCTGAACATAGAATTGGATGACCAGAAACTGATCACCTTTGTCTTCTTTGGGCTGGCTGAGCTGTCTTCGAATCTTGCCCTCGACAAGCCGCTTCAGCAACGCATTGCTGTTCGGTATGAGCTTAAGTCGTTCCCGAAGAAAGTCACAGAGGAGTATGTCCAATACCGCTTGAATGTGGCCGGGGTTGATGATGGACTCTTTACAAAAGAGGCCTTATCCGCCATTCATGAGTATTCAAAGGGCTTTCCCCGGTTGATCAATATTATCTGCGACAATGCTCTTTTTGAAGGGTTTCTTCGAAGGCGTTCTGTGATTGATCAAAAGATGATTGAGGAAGTCAGTTCTGACCTCGACCTCGTTGATACAGCTTGATGACAAAACAGGGTAAGGATTTGGCCAGCCGCTCTGTCATCCTATGATTTTGTTAGGTGGTCTTACTGAATCATTACAAAACGCGGAAGGTTGCCATGCCCCTTCTCCCTCCTCTCGCCTCCATGGAAATAGTTTCATGAAATCTTTCCGGAGCCCTCTCCTGTGAGAATGCCGGAAATCATCTCGTTTTCATCCAAAAAACTCTGAAATTGGTGAGGTTTCTGACGCACCTTGTCTTTTGAAAATCCGATTGTTATAATATGATTCGGACCTGTAGTGACCATCATCCTGGGGGAAATGTTTCTCGTTGAATAAGGTTTTTCAGGGAAAAGTAAGCCTAGAGAAAGGGACCGACATTTTTTCCCTATACGGGAGTTATGATCGGAACATCAAGATGATTGAGGGTGCCTTTGGTGTAAGATTTTCGGCCAGGGGTGAAGAGATCACGATCCACGGGAGACCCAAGAAAGTCCAGCAGGCAGAAAAGACCCTTTCCGTATTGTCCTCTCTCCTGAAAGAGGGCTTTCGCTTGACGGAGGAAGATGTTGGGCATGCCATTCGTGCTTCCCGCGTTTCCCGCATCGAAGGGGAGGGGGGAGTGCCTTCTCCGTTTTCAGAAAAACCTGTTACAGAATCCGATTCGCTTGCTCAAGCGGCTATTCCCTTGTCGAGAAAAAAGAAGTCCATTATACCCAAGACGCCTGCTCAGAAAGAATACATTGATCATATTAATAAGTTTGATGTCGTTGTTGGGATCGGCCCGGCCGGGACTGGCAAAACTTATTTGGCGATGGCCATGGCCATCTCGGCCTTACAGCGTAAAGAAGTGGATCGCATTATCCTGGCCCGGCCCGCCGTTGAGGCAGGAGAGCGTCTTGGATTCCTCCCGGGGGATATGTATGAAAAGATCAATCCCTATCTCCGCCCACTCTATGATGCCCTGTATGATATGATGGAGGTGGATCGGGCGAAAGGCCTCCTGGAGCGGGGAGATATCGAGATTGCGCCCCTGGCCTTTATGCGCGGGCGGACCCTGAATGATTCCTTCGTTATCTTAGATGAAGCGCAAAATGCGACGTCTGAACAAATGAAGATGTTTCTGACCCGTCTCGGTTTCCGTTCCAAGGCGGTGATCACGGGCGATGTGACGCAGGTTGATCTTCCGTCCGATAAACCCTCGGGTCTTATTGAAATCCAAGATGTTTTGGAGGGTATCCCGGGCATTCAATTTTCCTATTTTACCGAAAAAGATGTCATTCGGCATCGCCTGGTTCAGGAAATTATAAAGGCCTATGACCGTTTTGATGGAAAAAAAGTGAAGAGAAAAAAGAAGTAAGGCCTTTTCCGTATGACACCCCCGATGCAGATCACCATCTTGAATCGACAAAGAAAATATCCCCTTGACCGTGAGAGACTGTTGCGATGGACAGGCCGGGTCCTTCAGGAGCAAAAACTAAATGGCGAGGTCGGTCTTGTTTTTGTGAATAATCGTCAAATCAGGGGATATAATCGTGACTACCGAAAACGAGACGCCCCGACCAATGTCCTTGCGTTTCCGATGCAGGAAGGGATCGGGAGTGGTCTCCATCCGGAAGTGATTGGAGATGTGATGATTTCACTGGAAACTGTCGAAAAAGAGGCGCTCCTTTATGAGCGGTCGATGCAGGAGCACTTGTTGATTTTATTGATTCACGGACTCCTTCATCTGTTGGGATATGATCATGAAGTATCGGTTTTTGAGGCCGCGAGAATGCGGCGGCGGGAAAAACGGCTGTTCCAGATCATAAGCGATGAAGGCTTGCTGGGAGGATAGATGTCAATGGGGTTTCTGGAGAAATTGGGCAAAGGATTGAAAGGGACCCGAAGTTATTTTTCGGAGGGGGTTGCCGCGCTCTTTTTGGGTCGCCCAACGATTGATGCAAATACCCTCGACCGCCTGGAAGAACTTCTCATCGGTGCGGATTTAGGGGTAGAGGTGACAGAGCGCTTTCTGGCGGACCTGAAGCCCTGTGTTGAAAGAAAAGAGGTCTGCGACCTCGTTTCACTGAAGAAGAAGCTCAAATCATTCATGGTATCTATTCTGGAGAAAGGAAGGCAGGAAGAACCCGATTCGGCCTCTCCTTGGGTGACTCTCTTTGTCGGGGTCAACGGCGTCGGAAAGACAAGCACTATTGGGAAGAAGGCCCAAAGACTGAAAACAGAGGGACGCCGGGTTGTTCTCGCGGCTGGAGACACCTTCCGAGCCGGGGCCGGTGAACAGTTGGCTCTCTGGGGGGAACGCACCGGAGTGGAAGTCATCCGCCATCGCCCGGGCGCAGATCCGGCGGCCGTGGCCTTTGATGCCGTGAGTGCCGGTCTGGCACGTAAGTCAGACCATGTTCTTATTGACACGGCTGGCCGTTTGCAGACCCGAAACAACCTGATGGAGGAATTGAAGAAGATAGTCCGGGTTCTTGGCAAGGCCATGCCGGGAGCGCCCCATGAAAAAATCCTGGTACTCGATGCCACCACCGGGCAGAATGCCCTTTCCCAGGCAAGACTTTTTAATGAGGCGATCGGGATCACGGGGATTATCCTGACGAAGCTTGACGGCACAGGGCGGGGCGGAATTGTCATCCCGATTGTAGAGGCCCTTGAAGTCCCGGTCACCGAGGTTGGTGTCGGAGAAGGGGCGGACGATCTGATCCCCTTTCATATCGAATCATTTGTAGATGCCCTTTTTGAAGACAGCCCCTAAAGTAAAACCATCCTGCCTGACCTTCTTCCGTCGGAGTGAAGAGGAAAAACCACACTGTTCCCGTAAAGGTATCTGAATGTCACCATTTAAACTTTATTCTGATTTTGAGCCGAAAGGGGATCAGCCGGCTGCGATCAAGGCCCTCACGAAGGGAATCTCTCAAGAGAAGCGGCATCAGGTCCTATTGGGGGTAACCGGCTCTGGGAAGACCTTCACGGTGGCAAATGTCATTCAAGCGGTACAGAAACCCACTTTGGTGATTGCCCATAATAAGACATTGGCGGCACAGCTCTACCGTGAATTTAAAGAGTTTTTTCCGGAGAATGCCGTAGAGTATTTTGTCAGTTATTATGACTACTATCAGCCGGAGGCCTACCTTCCTCATACCGATACCTTTATCGAGAAAGATGCCTCAATCAATGATGCCATTGATCGGATGCGGCATTCGGCGACACGCTCTTTATTGGAGCGAAATGATATTATAATTGTTGCTTCGGTCTCCTGTATTTATGGTCTGGGATCACCTGAGGCCTACCACGGAATGCTCGTCTATCTGGAAGAAGGCCGGGAGAATAACCGGGAGGCGGTTCTCAAAAAGTTGGTTGAGATTCAGTATGAAAGAAATGATTTCGATTTCTACAGGGGGACCTTCCGGGTTCGCGGCGATGTCATTGAAATTTTTCCTGCTTCGTCTGATAAATACGGCATCCGGGTCGAGTTTTTCGGAGATATGGTCGAGGCCATCCATGAGGTTGATCCACTCCTGGGTTCAGTCATCCGGCGTCTCAATAAAGTGGCAATTTACCCTGGGAGCCACTATGTGATTCCCCCGCAACGCATCGAGACGGCCCTGTGCGGGATCGAAGCGGAACTTCAGGATAGGATTAAGACCTTTCATGACCGACAGATGTTGGTGGAGGCACAACGGATCGAGCAAAGAACAGGATTTGATCTGGAAATGATACGGGAAATCGGTTATTGCCAGGGAATCGAAAATTACTCGCGTTACTTCTCCGGTCGAATGCCGGGTCAGCCACCGCCGACACTACTCGATTATTTTCCAAAAGATATGCTCTTACTTATAGATGAAAGCCATGCAACCGTTCCACAAATCGGAGGGATGTATGAAGGAGATCGCGCCCGGAAAAAGAATCTGATCGAGTATGGTTTTCGCCTTCCTTCCGCCATTGATAATCGTCCTTTGACTTTTAAAGAATTTGAAGGGTTTATGCGGCAGGTGATTTATGTGTCGGCGACTCCCGGACCTTATGAGATGGAAAAAGCGAAAGAACAGGTCATTGAGCAAGTCATTCGCCCGACCGGATTGGTGGATCCGGAAATTTTTGTCCGGCCTGCAAAAGGGCAGGTGGATGACCTGATTGGAGAAATTCGGGAAAGGGTGGCCCAGTCTGAACGGATTCTTGTGACGACGCTTACAAAAAGAATGGCAGAAGATCTGACTGACTATTACCAGGAAGTCGGGATCAGGGTTCGATACCTTCATTCTGATATTAAAACGATTGAACGGATGGAAGTGATTCGTGATTTGCGACGCGGTGAATTTGATGTCCTGGTGGGCATTAATTTGTTGCGTGAGGGCCTCGACCTGCCAGAGGTCTCGCTTGTTGCAATCCTTGATGCGGATAAAGAAGGCTTTCTCCGGTCGCATCGTTCACTCATCCAGACTGCAGGAAGGGCGGCCCGGAATGTATCAGGGAAGGTCATTTTATACGCGGAAGTAATAACAAAGTCGATGCGGATGACCATTGATGAAACCAACCGTCGCCGCCATATTCAAGCGAAATATAATAAAAAACATCACATCACGCCTGTATCCATCCAGAAAGGAATTTCGGAGACCCTCCGGCAGGAGCTTGATTCCGATGTTCAGGCTGTTTCCGTTGTTGCGGAGGAAGGCGTGTCTTATATCACAAAAGAGGACCGGGGCGAACTCATTCAGAGCTTGAACCACGACATGAAGGAGGCGGCAAAGAAATTGGAGTTCGAACGGGCAGCTGAAATTCGTGACCGGATCCGGTCACTGGAAGAGATGGAACTTATGGAGTAAAAGACGGCATCTGAATCGTTACAAAAAAATCGATTAAGATCATAAGCTTTCTTCCTTAGGCCTGCTTGTAGGTATAAATGGAAAGGATGATGCCCAAGAGACTGAGAAGATTGATCCGAAATGTAAACCCAATCGTAAAGGTAATTAAGCGAAGGTCCAATACTGCCGGAGGATTAATCCCGACTTGATATCCTTTTAGAAAGATATCCTGTAAGAGTCCGGACGGGGAGAAAAGGAGAAGAATCTCTCCCATGACCCCTCCTAAAAGACCCCCGACGAGTATAAAGAAAATTAAAGTCCATGGTGTTTTATTTAAAATAGCCATACCGGATCTCAATTTGAAGGCTATCTTTTTTTGCAGGGGATGTCAAGGATTATAAAGCGCCTCGGCAGGTAAATTGTTATAATTATTGGTAAAAATTGACAAGATTCTCATGGAAAGGCTAGATTAACCGGTAATCCTCCCTAAATATAAAGGTGCTCAGAAGTAGAATTTTCCAATATAGTAATTTAGGAGGAGAATCTACGATGAAGAGATCAAGATTTA
>DUAG01000075.1:4630-9620 GCA_012960925.1 Candidatus Manganitrophaceae bacterium | reverse complement strand
GTCAACCGTTCACTGCCGGTCACTTCGGTCCAGTTTTCGAACGGCAGGTTGGTTGTCACCATTACGCTGGTCCGCTCGTAGGCCCGACTGACAACTTCAAAGAGCAGTTCGGCTCCGGTTTTGGAGAATGGGACATTAGGGAGCAACGGAACGTAAAACCGGGTTAATTTACCTTAGCGTACCAACGGCCATACAGCGGCACGGTCCCAATCCTATGAACTATTGGACTTCAAACCCCTTTACGCCTCAATCAGCAAGGTTTCACGAACCAATTGAGGGGCACGGTTAAGAAGGATAAGGAAGTTCTTAGCCACTCCCCGGGGGGCACTTCGACCTTGCTCCCACTCTTGCAGGGTTCGAACGCTAAAGCCGAACTGGTTCGCAAACTCGCTCTGGCTCATGTTGAGACTTTGACGAATCTTTTTGACGTTAATATCGTCTGGGATATGGATGCGGTAATTCATAAGGTCCGCTTTGCCTTCAGCAAATTCCAGAGCCTGTTTCGCACTTTTAATGAGTCGTTGTCCAGCAGTCATGTTTTTCTCCTTCGATACGCTTCGGCAATTCCAGCCAAAAGCTTCTTTAAGGCATTCTTCTCTGCGTGAGTCAGCGTTACCTTTTCTCCCTTGGTGTATACGTCGAGCAGGAAAACGGGAATATCCATACCGCTAAAAAACGTGATTACGCGGTAGCCACCACTTTTTCCCTTTCTCTTTCCGGAAAAGCGAACCTTTCTTGCACCACCGGTCCCAGATATGTCGTCTCCTGCATCTGGCGTTCGCGCCAAGAAATCGCGCATATGTTCCAATTCCTCATTGGTGACGTCAGCCCTTTTTGCGTGCTTAATAAACTCCGGAGTTTCGATAACGGTCTGCATACTCCATGCTTTTCTCAAGTATACGTGTATCACGTATAGAAGGCCAGAGTTCTTTGAAGAAACTGCAATTCAGACAATAGGGTGGGGTTTCATGTGAAATCGCTCACTGCCGTAATGGATGCGACTGAAATCGACAGAGAAGGGAGATCATGCAACAGATCAAATCGATATGCGCTCAATCTCGTCCAGCGTGAGATCGTCGTCGCGCCTGTCGTAAAGACCGGTAGTTCTCGGGCTTTCGTGCCCGGCCATCCGCTGAGCGGTTTCGAGCTTTCCGCCGTTGCTCAGGTAGTTGGTAATTCCGGTCGCCCGGAACGAGTGACTTCCGATCGCCGTGGCAATTCCGGCTTCCCGGGCACGTCTTCGGATCATCCGCCAGGCGTCGGCCTGGGCCATCGGCCTGCCGGTCAAAGCTGTGGAACGACCTCGGAATGTCTGAAAAAGAAGAGCGTTCTTTCTGCCGACCATCCCGGCGGCCTCGATGTAGGCGTCCATGAATTCCTCCAGCTTGTGATGCGCAGGCATTTCAACGACCTTGGCGTTTTTCTCATGAAGCCGCAGCCACCAGCGTTTGCCCTGAACGTAGTAATCCTCAACCTTCATGGACAGAACCGCATCGACCCGGGCGAAGGTGTAGACCATGGCTCCGATGAGAGCCCGGTCCCGAAGCCCCGGCAACCTGGAGACATCAATACTCTCGAAAAGCTCCTTGGCTTCCTCCTCGGTCAGAACCGGGGTTTTTCCTTTCCTGACAACATGCTTGGGGCCGCGAACGGCCGCCGCAGGATTGACGGGAACGATCTGACCGATGACCAGCCAGTCGAAAAGCATCCGGAGGGTTGCGAGCGTCTGTTTGACCGACGGAGCGGCCGATTCATGACTGATTTCCTCGATATATGCAGCGAGGTGCATGGAGGTGATGTCCGCCAGTCCGAGGCGGCGGAATTCAGCCCAGCTGAAGAAATGCGCCGCGTTGCGGAAATAAGCCCGGCGGGTGTGGCGGTTGCGAATCCTGGCGGCAAAGAATTCCAGAAAGCGGTAGGCGGCTTTTTCACCGGCGTCGGCAACAGGGACGGGCACTAGGTCGAATCCGTATGCGGCGACGAGTTCGATGGATTTTTCCCGGACGATCAGTTCATCGGTCATTTTGGGTTCCTGCTGTCAGGTTATTGTTAAGTATGATAACGTCCTTTATCATGCTTAATAATATCACGCCTGTCCAGCCTTTAACTGGGCAATATGGTCGATCGATGTCCCGTGTGATTCGAAAATCAATTCCTTTTCCCGAGCTCGTATGCTCCGCATCTGAAATCCGATTCTCCCTGCTGGTCAAACCGGTTGAGATTGCAGAGCATCTCTTCATTCGGATCTCCGTCCTTTGCGCACGAAACGCAGAGAGACGGTTTTGAAACAATGTCGGGATTCATTTCGTTCCCGTCATCGTCAAAATATCGAATGTTGCTGGAATCGTTCATTGTTTTTGATGTGTCTGACCGAAAACACCCCGCTTTCACAAAGCGAAAGTCGAGCTTAATCGAGAGGGCTTGCCCCTGATCCTACTTCGACCCACATTTGATCATTCTTGCATTTTTGTGGTTATTCTGCAAAAAAAAAGACAATGAAAAATAAACCGGAGTCACGCCCATGAGCCGCATTTCGATTGATGTAAGCGAAGAAGATCACAAACGCATCAAGGCCCTGGCCGCTTTGAAAGGTGTTACGCTCAAAGAATACATGCTGAAAAGTGCCCTTGATGCACCGGAAGAGAGCGAGGAAGAAGCCCTGGAAGAACTGGAAACGTTTTTACGGGCCCGCATTCGCCAAGCCGAAACTCAAGGCGTGAGTTCGCGCACGGTGGATGAGATTTTTGATTCTGTGTGCGCGGAAAAAGGAATAGAGCCTCAGCATGGCTGATTACGAACTGGCCCCAGAAGTCGAAAGCGACCTGGAAGGAGTTTTTGACTACACGATTGATCGATGGGGCATCGATCAATCCTACCGCTACAAGGGAAAACTGGCGGCACATTTCAGACGGATCGGACAGGGAAAAGCAATAACACGGACCTTCTTGAATCGTTCTCCTGTCTTGCAAGTTTCTCGCTGCGAGCATCATTACGTCTTTCATCTCATCCGGGAAAACAAGCCGCATTTAATCGTTGCTGTCCTGCATGAGAGCATGGACTTGGTGAGACGCATCAAGAGAAGAATGGATGGATGACACACACTACGATGCGACTTCGGTTTTGAGCTTTTTCACCTGCTTCTCCACCGCAGCAACTCGCCTTTCGATGCTGGTTTTATTTTTCAGACCGTCTTTGAGCGATTGATTCAAAAGTCGTTGATAGGGTATTCATTTTCATTTGCCAGGGAGCGAAGTTCATCAAGTGTTTCGGAATCAATATTGACCGTAATTTTTACTGACGAGGTTTTGGACATTGCTTTCCGAATCGCCTTGGTCCCCTTTTCATCAACCTTTAGATTATTTAGACTGGGTTCTCTCATCGTAGAGTTTTCTAAGTTTTCGCCATTCTGCGGATCCAATGATTCGTATCTTAGTTCCGCGTTTTGTAAATCGTGTGGTTAGCACGTTCATGCGCGGTCTCTTGAGCGAGAAAATCATACTGAAACACTTCAGGTTCGTCACAGTTCAGAGTGGAGATTGAGGATTGGAGTCGGGTGATGGCTTGAGTGTTACACTTTCCGAGGTTCTAAAAACTCCATTCTGATTGAGCGAAAGCAGGCCGAGTTTCCTGATAGGAATGCGTATGGGTGTAAAATCCCAAGTTCTTATACGATAATTTACTCAGGGTAAAAGTCTGTTTTTGGTGGTTTATACTGGTTTTTCTTGCCTCCATACGATAATTCACTCAGGATCATACGATAATTCACTCAGGGTCATACGATAATTCACTCAGGGTCATACGATAATTCACTCAGGTTTTTACGATAATCTACTCAGGAAAGTCGTTGTAAATCGTTGATACTAAGATGGTTTCGGAGCCCTAAACTATAAACTTGTACTTTAAACAATAAACAACAACAGTCTCAGCCTGTGTTGTTGTGATTTTGAGGGAGTTGAAAATGATAAAAGAAAAAGTAAGCGAAAAGAAAGAGGCGGTGGAAGAACAACTGAAGCTGTTCCCTGGTTTCGTTGCTTTCACCGAAGGAAAGGATGAACTCAACATAGCCGAGTTCCCTATTGCCGCGCTTGCCAACCGTCTCAATTCGGACATCAAGACCATCACCTACGAGGACGAAATCACCGACGCAAAAACCGGAGAGCTCGTTCCAAGGAAACTCGTCATCACAGGATCGGACGAATATGGACTTCCGACTTCCTTTGACGATGAAGTGATTCTTGGACTCTTGAATCTAAGTCGGATGCAGGGATTCATGGAACGAGTGGTCACTTTCAACCGCCACCAGATCATCGCGGTGCTTGGCTGGTCAAACCAGGAATACTACTACGACCGCATAAAGGAATCGATAAACCGGTGGCTCGGTGTCTCGCTTTACTATGATAATGCCTGGAGGGACAAAGGCGCAGGCACATGGAAAAGTGGCGGATTCCACTTGGTGGACAATGTAAACTGGGGCAAAAACGGCGAACCTTCGACGGTGACTTGGAATGAGAAGATTTTCGAAAGTTTCAAACAGGGCAATCTAAAATCCCTGGACTTGGAAACTTACAGAAAACTCCATTCTCCAACAGCGAGACGCATCTACCGTTTCCTGGACAAGAGATTCTTCCAGAGGACGTATTGGAAATTCGACCTCGCACATTTTGCTTACAACAAAATCGGACTCAGTCGTACGGCCTACAAGGATATGGCACAGCTCAAGCGGCAACTTAAACCGGCAATCGAACAATTGGAGGCCGCTCAAATCATCATGCCCTGTTCCGTCGAAGATCGATTTACAATGATTGCCCGGGGCAAGTGGAAAATACACTTCCAGAAATTTTCAAAGACACCTCGGGAACCAGTGAACATTGAAATCGTGGTAGAGGAACCAGAGCTCGAATCAAAGCTCGTCTTTCACGGCGTGGGGCGCACTCAGGCACGTAAATTACTCGCTCAATTCGGAGATGATCAGGTGAAAGAGCGACTGGAA
>DUAG01000075.1:0-4432 GCA_012960925.1 Candidatus Manganitrophaceae bacterium | reverse complement strand
GCCCAACGGGAGGAACAAGAGGATAAATCCCGTCAGGAGGCTGCTGAGGACGAATTGCGAGCAGCTGAGAAATTCTACGAAAACCTTCCAGAAAAGAAGCAGTCTGAAATCAGAAAAATCGCACTGGATGGCTGCATGTTCGATACCCCGTCAATCCGTAAAATGCTGGTATTCGCCAAGGTGGCCGAGATGCTGAAAAATGGAGAACTCACGGTTTTATAGGCGGAACTGATTTTTTTACTAAAAACCGAAGTAGTGATGATTTCAGTATCCTCATATCCTCGAAAACATGCCTGAAAACAAACGAATGCATTTAAAATAAAGCGACAAAACGTATGCTCGTTAAATGGACACCCCGTCGTTTGGTGTAGCTTTTCACACTGAAATCACCCGTTTTTTGATGTTATTTTGAAAACCCAGCGAAAAATACATGGAGGTGTGTCAGCGACGGAATGAAAGTGGGGCAAAACTAACGGTTTGAAATTCCGTCTTCTTCGATCCTGATTCTTCTTCGAAATTCAGCCTGAAGTCTCTTCTTCCTTCTTCACTTTTTCTTCTTTCCCGGTCTCTTTATCAGTCGATTTTCTTTCCTTTATTTCTCAAGTTCCGGCTCGAGATGAGCCGCAATGTAATTCATCGAAAGTGTCGGTGCTGCAGGAAGTTATTCACGCCGAACTACCGCAGCATCAAACGCCAAATCTTCTGTGCTGCACCCGATTGCCGCCGGGCTGCCAAAGCCGAAAGCCAGCGTCGATGGTTGGCCAAAAGTGGAAACCGCGATTACTTCCGAGACCCGGATCACGTGCGGCGTGTTCAGGAGTGGCGCAAGCGTCATCCGGGCTACTGGAAAAAGTCCAAACTCGTGTCTGAAGAGAGTCAAACTGTTGATTCCAAGCCGGTTAACCCCGATCAGCGATCTTGTAACGCAACCGGAAGCCAATCCAGTACGTTACAAGATTTCTGTCTTACCGAACATCCTGCGTTTCTTGGGCTTATCTCCATGGTAACTGGTAGTACGTTACAAGATGACATCGCCGCCACCACCAATCAGGTGCTACTCAGAGGGATGAACATTCTGGGACTCAAAGTCCCCGATCAACGACAAAACTCAGCGACTTCAAACCATGATCGAAAAACATCCCCTCCGCCCTGACCGACTCCGTCAAATCCCCGACGGCTTCAGTTGGATTGACCATAGACTGGTCCGTCAGGACTACATCCGGCGTTGCGACTGTGAGTCTCTGGCTCTTTATCTTTTCCTGGTGAGCGTCTCCGATATTCAGGGTTTGAGCTATTACTCCGACCGGTCCATTTGCCGGCACCTCAAACTCGATACCGCTCAGTTGTCCGAAGCACGCATCGGACTCAGGGAGGCCGATTTGATCGCCTACAAAAAACCTCTTTACCAAGTGCTCTCTCTGGATCCGGTTTCGGAATCATTCGCCGGTTTGGGAGAACGCAGTGCCCGCCCCCGGTCTGTCGCTCAAATCCTACGCTCTGCCCTGGAGTCCGGAGGTGAAGCTTGATCGATTATTCAACCTTCTGCCGGATTCGCCTTCTCCACGATCAGAAGAACTTGAAAGCTTCTCAGATCGCCGTCGAACTTCATCTCGATCCCAAAACGGTGGAGAAGTGGATCGTTCAATCGACCTACCAACCCCGACAGAAT
The DNA here is from genome assembly GCA_012960925.1 of Candidatus Manganitrophaceae bacterium. Lineage (NCBI taxonomy): Bacteria > Pseudomonadati > Nitrospirota > Nitrospiria > Candidatus Troglogloeales > Candidatus Manganitrophaceae > Candidatus Manganitrophaceae bacterium. The sequence continues at coordinate 2,763 of DUAG01000075.1, read as the reverse complement.
TCCAGGCGCTCCAGCAAACTCGATCCGTTCAAAGCTTCGATCATCGCCATGCTCGAAGCTCACCCCTATTCGGTGCAGCAAATCCTTCAGCGGATTCGTGAGCAGGACTACACCGGGGGATACAGCATTCTCAACGAGTTCGTCCGTCAAGTCCGCCCGGTGCGCAAGCCGGCCTTTCTCATGCTTGAGTTCGCCGCCGGGGAGTGTGCTCAGGTGGACTGGGGCAATTACGGATCCATCCAGGTGGGATCGACCCGCCGCCGCCTGAGCTTCTTCGTCATGGTCCTCTGCTACAGCCGCCTGATGTATCTTGAGTTCACTCTGCGCGAGAGCATGGAGCATTTTCTAAGCTGCCACCGACACGCCCTGGAATTCTTCGGCGGTTGCCCGCAGAAAGTCATGATCGATAACCTCAAGGTCGGTGTGCTGCGTCACCCCACCGGCGATAAAGCTCAGTTCAATCCTCGGTATCTGGATTTTGCGGCCCATTACGGTTTCCAACCGGTGGCCTGCAACGTCCGCAAGGCAAATGAAAAAGGACGCGTGGAAAATGGAGTCGGCTATGTGAAAAAGAATTTCCTCAACGGTTTGGATATTCCTTCATTCGAGGCCGTCAATCCCGCGGGCCGCCAATGGTTGGATACGGTGGCCAACGTGCGTATTCACGGCGAAACCCGCAACAAGCCGGTGGAGCGTTTCGAGCAGGAAAAACCTCATCTCAAACCACTCTCGACCATGCCTTACGACTGCGCAGTCATTAAATCCACCGGTGCCAACAGTTGTTGCCGGGTGCGCTTCGATGCCAATCGATATTCGCTACCCTTCCTCTACGCCTCACAGAAGCTTTCTCTCAAAGTTTATCCCGATGATCTTCTCATATATTACAACGAAAAACTCATCGCCACTCACTCCCGATGCTACGATCGTAATCAGAAAATCGATGATCCGGATCACCCGAAGGAACTGTTGATCCAACGCAGAAAGGCTCGTCAACAAACCCTGCTGCTCGCTTTCCTGAACTTGAGTCCGCACTCCGAGTTCTACTGCCGAAAACTGCAGGAAAAGCGTCTCAACACCCCCCATCACATTCAGAAGATCGTAGCACTCAGTGAGATCTACGGCATCGAAAAGACCGCTTGCGCAATCCTCGACGCCGTTAACTTCGAAGCTTACGGCTGCGAATACATCGCCAACATCCTGGCGCAGCGCGAGCGCTCGGAGCCCGCTCCCGACGCTTTGCATCTGACCCGGAGACAAGACCTGCTGGACCTGGAACTCCCCGCCGCCGATCTCTCCGCCTACGAACTGAAACCACCACCAATCGACCTTAATGAATCATGAAATCCAAATCACCCAGGCCGTCCAAACCCTCACTGCTGATCGAGCACCTCGACTACCTCAAGCTACCTTTCATAAAATCCCAACATTCGACTTCGGCCGATCAGGCCGCTCAAGAAAATTGGGATCATCTTGAATACCTTCGCCGTCTCGTGGAAGGTGAGTTCAACCAGCGGCGTGACCGCAGTATTCAGCGCCGAATCAAGGCCGCCCGTTTCCCGGTCATCAAAACTCTCGAACAGTTCAATTGGGACTGGCCCAAAAAGATCAATCGGCTCCAAATCCAGAACCTTTTCCGCCTGGACTTCATCAATCGCAAAGCCAATGTCGTGTTTCTCGGCAGCGTCGGCGTCGGAAAGTCGCACCTTGCAACCGCTCTGGGTTACGCCGCCTGCCTTGAAGGTTATTCAGTGCTCTTCGCCGATGCCATCGGCGTGATCAACGAACTCTCCGCCGCCCAGCAAGCTGGAAAACTCGGCCGTGAGCTCAAGAAATACCTTCGACCTCAAACGTTGGTCCTTGATGAGGTTGGCTACCTTCCAATTGATCAGCGAGGAGCTGATTTACTCTTTCAGGTCATCAGCCAACGCTACGAACGCGGGTCCATTATCTTGACGACAAACAAACCGTTCAAGGACTGGGCTTCCATCTTCAACAACGACAGCACAATTGCCTCAACCGTGCTGGACCGACTCCTGCATCATTCCGACCCCGTGCCGATATTCGGCAAGAGTTACCGTATGAAAGACCGGAACAAAGAATAACTGTTCAAACTCCCAAACTCTGAGAAACGACCCATTGCATCGCTCATCTCCTCCAAACGACTTTATGCACTCAGAATTTCAAACCGGTAGTTTTCCACCGTTTTCAAGCCGTCGTCCACAGCTACTGCTAGGTCATTGCGAATCACCGTATTATTGGGATCCGATTCGAGGGATTTTCGATATTTCGGAATATTGTGAGTATAAAAGGCTTCCCCATGCTCTGGGAATCGACCAATTATAAGATAGGCTAAGTTGTCGGTAATTTGAATTTCTTCATCCCTCGAATAGCTGGTATTTACACAAGCGAGTAAAGAATGAACACCAAATAAGAATAAACAGATATATCGCATGATTTTCTCCCAGCTTGAAACCGCATCTCCTTAGAGTACCCGATTTCTCGCAGAAAGGCAATCCCTCAGGGACATATTTCATAGTGGATCTTCCTTTAAGATAGGTGAGGAAAGTAACCTCCAAAGGCAGGCAGAGCGACGGGCTTACCGCCGAAGGCAGCAACGGGGTTGCCCTCTTAAGAGAAACTAAGTAAAGGCTGGAGAAAACCAGACTCTTGATCCTCGATGAACTGGGGTATGTCCCATTCTCTAAAACCGGAGCCGAACTGCTCTTTGAAGTTGTCAGCCGGGCCTACGAGCGGACCAGCGTA
>DUAG01000074.1 GCA_012960925.1 Candidatus Manganitrophaceae bacterium | reverse complement strand
GGTGGTCTTGCGATTCGGGGGAGATGAGATCGAACACCTTGATACCCTTGAGTTCTCTCAGGGTATAACCCATGGTTTTTATCCAGGCTGGGTTGACGAAGGAGAAATTGCCCTCAAGGTCAATGCTCTGTATCATGTCATGGGCGTTATCGAACAAAGCCCGGTAACGATCGTCGCTGGAGCGCAGACCCTCGGTCAACCCTTCGACCTCTAGCTTGCTGGATTCGAAATCATTGACTAGACGTTGAAGCTCTTTGTTCATTTTCTCGAGTTCTTCCGAACGCTTCCTGGTTTCCCGGTTGGCCTCTAGGCTGATTTCTAAAGCAATCACCAAGTCCCCGACGACATAGTGGTGGGGCAGCTCCGCAAGGGTTAGACCCATATCGGACAATTCAGCTGCCGAAGTGACATCGGGGAATCCCGAATAGACCCACAATCTATCAAGGCAGTGGAGCTGACCTCGTAGTTTAAAAACCAAATTCTTGTGACCGGATACAAGGTCGCGCCGACTCAGCACCACGTTCAGGTTAGTCAGGTTTTTCAGAAATTTCTGCTCAATAATCCCCCTGAAGGGCCGATGAATCTGTATCTCCACCTGCGACAGTGGCATCCTCAGCTCAACCTTCCACCATTTGCGTAAATGCTGGGTCATGTAGAGGAGAACCCCATTGGAGTCCCAAATTAGACTATACGGAACCAGATCTTCCAGCAGTGGCCAAGAAATTAATGGTAGATCCCCGGACCTTTTCATCTCACACTACCCTTTTTGTAGACGAGTAAGAGATCTCCATGCGCTTGCACGGCATGGGATGGTCTTCATCGGGGATATCCCGGACCTGGATCTCTTGTTTAAAATGAATGGCAAGGCCCTCTAGCAACCCTTTGACAAAAGGAAGAAGGCCTTTACGGTCGGAGTAATAGTCGAGTTCACAGACGCCTTCCCGCAGTACTATACAGCGGAAGGAGGGTGGAGAGAACGCTGGAAATGTCACCTTAATCCTACTGTGCATATGGTCAAGACCTCGCAAGAAGTCAACGAAATCTGTTCCCGACGACTCCATGAGGTCCCTGTAATGAACGAGGGCAACATCCATCACCCAGAATATTCCAAGCTTATGCAGGACTTTATCGGCTGGTTCCTCCAGCACGTCGGCTATCGCTCCCACAAGCTCGTACGTGATCGAATCCTTGTACCGCGCGAAGGAATCGAAGTCCGCAGGAGAACCCACCTTTTCGTAAGTTTTTCTCCAGGTATCTTCCCCATGCTTCTGAATAACCATCTCTCGGATCGCCTTGTTTACCATTCCATACATTTATATTTCCTCCTATCTTTTATAAATCTCTACTTTTGAAAACCTGTAAACTACTGAGCAAAGACCTCCAAAAAAAGGCCTGGTATATTCTTAAACACCTTGGCAGACTGATGGCGGCCCGTTCACTGAACCTCATGATGGACTCTGATTCAGAAGCAACCGGATTGGGGTTGTGATAACTCGTGAATTCAACTTGCAAGTGCAACCCTTTCAGTGCGGTTAGGGGGCAAACTGCGGTAGTATCGTGGTTTTCTCACCGCCAAGCGAGAGTAGCACAGATGGGCTACACGCAGCTTACCCAAGAGGGAGAGTTATTGTCAAATCTGGTGTATGAGATCTTCATTAAGCGGCGACCTGATCTGATTTATTGATCTCAATCCC
>DUAG01000073.1 GCA_012960925.1 Candidatus Manganitrophaceae bacterium | reverse complement strand
TCGTGCCTCAGAACTTGGCGCTCGGGTCCTTTGTTTGGCTGGTGTTATATATAATTCACTCGTTTGTTTCTTCTGGCATGACGGTTTATGAGTCATATGAATAGTAATGTTGGAAAAATGAAAATGTGTAGCATCCATTTCTTGGAAATCGAGCCCTACCCGGACTTTACCGCAAAACGGCTAAAACTATGAATCATGCGGTTTGCTTTGTCAGCAGTAGGTGAATTGAAGTGGAAATTGACGAGCATCATAATAATTGATTTTTTATTTCAAAATCTGGAAATACGACTACAGATTTTTAGCAACAAATTGGGCCAATTTTTGTGCCACCTTTGATGTTGTACAATGTGTCAATCAGATTATGGCTCGATCGATTTCTTTCATCTTGTACTGTGCGCGCGCGCACAGTAGTAGTATCGTTTATTATCATTCCACCCCCGGAACACATAGTACATAAATACTAGTCAACTGTGATCGCAGTACAGAGGTGAAACAGAGACTTAGGTAAATAAAAAGTGTACAAGGGAGGGACCCTTGGTTTTGCCCCTGTCGAGGTCACTTGTGTTCCGAGTCCTTAGTCTTAGCACCAACGTGCACATGCCTCAACATTTCAACGCTTAACGTTTCAAGGCCGGCAATAAGACGTTCGACTTGGTCCTCAAGCTTGTCCATGCGGAGCTGGAGGCCGTCAATAAGGCCTTCAGTAGCACTTAAGACATCACTCTGTGTGCCAATAAGACGTTCGACTTGGTCCTCAAGCTTGTCCATGCGGGGCTGGAGGGTGGCAGGTGGGTCTGCCTGCGCGTGTTGGCGTGGCTGAGAAGCCACTACGGCTGCATACGTCTTCTCCGATGTGGACTGGTCGGCCAAGTGGCCACGCTGATTTTTCAGCTGCTGCTCCCTGACCTTGAGACGTGCGACTTGGGTCTCAAGCTTGACCACGCGGAGCTGCCCCTTAAGACGTTCGAAATCGGGCTTTCGGTTTTTGTCCTTTGCCTTGTCCTTGGCCTTGGCCTTGGGCTTCTTGGGCTTGGGCTTGCGTACGTGCCAGAGGTTACTGGCCCTGCAGTCCTGGTCCCTATTCTCCTTGGTACGTCCACAAGTCGCGGACGAGCAGAACTTTGGGTGGAAGAGCTCGCACTTCTTCGCCGTGCACCGAGTGCCCTTCCAGGCTGACTTGCAGGCCTTTTTCCTGACAGTATTGTCTTCGGTTGCCGCATCGTCTTCTTCGTCTGCCTCGGTGCTCATGCTCTTCTCGAGCTCGAGGTCAAGCATCACCCCTGACAGGTGTGCTCTATTGATGATCTCAATGAGGACTCCGATGAAGTCACGTTTGCGGAACTTGGAGCTGACGAGCTGCTTCAAGATGTCCTCAGGTGGCATGGGGCCGTCTGGCCGGTCGCCGTTGAGGTCGAGAAGTCGTGTGATAACGGGGATGGAGTCCTCCAGTTTTTGGTCCACTGGAATGATCCGTTTGGCAAAAAATGAGCCAAACTGAGTCATTTTTCTTCTGAGCTCGGAATTTCCCGGTTTTAGGAGCAAAATCCGTGGGAATCCTGGCGCTGCTTCACCTATGGTGTCCGGTCCAGCTTCCTCACCGGTTTTCCGGGAGTTTACGGCCCGGGAACGGCGTTTTTTCGGATTTTTATCCGGTTTTTAACGTTTGTTTACTTTTTGCCGATAGTGCCGAAAGTTCATCATGCATGTATGGCAAAGTTTTAGAA
>DUAG01000072.1 GCA_012960925.1 Candidatus Manganitrophaceae bacterium | reverse complement strand
TGTAAATCTTGATCTCTTCATCGTAGATTCTCCTCCTAAATTACTATATTGGAAAATTCTACTTCTGAGCACCTTTATATTTAGGGAGGATTACCATCTCTTACAGGATATCGGAGGTCAATACCTTATACTCCCACAGAATAACAGGTTCAAATTAAAATGAGATGAGAATTAGATTAAAATAATCTTAAAATTTCTGAAGAGAGGTCTTGTCCGTCAGTGTAACGATTCAGGAAACCTCTGATGGGGTTTGGACTGAAGAAAAGACTTCTCAGGATTACTCGAAAGGACGAGTCGCAGCAACCACATTACATTCTCTCGCCTGAAGGCGAGGGGTTCAACCGTGCCCGTTCAAACAAATTCTTCGTTCATGGACACTTTATATACGTGAACGCTAGATATCAGGCACATAAAATTACTAAATTGCTTAGAATTCGGCAGCAACGCCTCTCTGAATCCATATATATTCCTCAATAGCCCTATCCCTATCCATAATATAGATCGAATCACCACTGCCTGGATAATAGGTGAAGAGATCTACAAATATACATAAAATCAGATAGTTAAGATACTTCGACTGGGTCATTTCTTTTAACATTCACCAGATATTAAGTCATGATATCAAATCCCTGTCATCGTTTTTTCCTGCATAGATTCTCACGGCATAACTATTGCTTTCAGCTTGTTTAAGATTAAAAGATTCCACAAACCCCATCAAGGCCTTATTGGGAGAACCGTTATGGACAAAGAGAAAAATAATGAGCCCCAATACCTGAAAAAAATATTCGTATTTCCCTTTGACGCGCTGCTTTGTTCTCCAGAGAAAGTTCGGGTAGAAAGGATATCTCTTTCGACGGTGTTGTTCATAATCTCTCTTCTATTCGTTATATTATTTCCTCCCAAGGCGGCTGGAGCGTCTCTGGAAGAGGCAGCTCAGTTCTCCCTGTCCGGGGACCATGCGACCGCAGAAGACATCTATGATAAATTGCTTCATGCTGATCCCAATTCTCTTGAAGCGCGTCTCAAGCGTGCTTATGTTCGCTCCTGGCAGGGGAATCAGGCCTTGGCTCAAGACGATTTCCTGACCATACTCAAAACAGAGCCCAAGAATCTAGATGCCCTCGTCGGCCTGGGCTATAGCCTGGCCTGGTCGAAAAAGCATGACAGAGCTGAATCGCGATTCCAAGAGGCCCTCCAAATTGACCCCTCCAGGATTGATGCCCTGAAGGGTTTTGCTTTTACCGCACTTTGGAGGGGGAATGCCGATGAAGCCGTTCGCCGTTTTCAAATGGCCTCTCGTCAGGCCCCCGATGATCCGGAGGCTTTCGTTGGCCTGGGTAACGCACTAGGTGCGGTCGGAGAACCTGCACAGGCAAAAGAGGCATTTCAAAATGCACTGGAGCTTGAGCCGGGTCGAAAGGATGCTCTAGAGGCGCTCAATGCTATCAAAGCACAAGAAGAACCTATGCAGGCCCTCAGTTGGGAGTTCAGTGTATGGGGAGGGAGTACGTCAAACGGCGGTGGGTCGGGACTTCGGACGCTTGAGATCGCTGCGTGGCCGACGCGAGACTTGCGCCTCTGGGTCCGTTACGACAATGCCCTGAGTCTGGACAATCCAGCATTGGTGCGAGAAGGAAAAAAAATCCCATCTCTTATTGTTGGAGGATTGGCCAATTGGGGGGGGATCTATACAACCCGTCTTGAGGTCGGCCAGCGCGACCTGCTTAATAATGTTGAACAGAATCTCTTCCAGGCAGAACAGGTAGTCTCTCTCCCTGGGGCCAGCTCTTTCAAAGTAGGGGGCTTTCTTGGACGACGCAATGACGGTCGGTCGGACGACTGGAATGTGTATACAGGGATTGGGTTTCCTCTCGTATCACACTTCCGCATTGATCCGACAATTTTTTACACAAAAACAGGAGGTGTGGATGAAACCGAGTGGCGATTCTTACTCCCTGTGGAATACCGCTCCTTAAAGGGATATGGCTTTGAAATCCACTTAGCCTCTGGGAGGACTGACAGCAGTATCAGAGGTGCTTCTGGAAGTCTGTGGTCGGCCACCACGATTATCTCTTTCCCGGTGAGAGTAGCCACCGAGGGACATCTACTCGTTCGACAAGAGTCAGGCCCTGCCCTGGGTCAGTTCACCACCGTTTCTGCAGGCCTAACCCATAAGTTTGATTGGAGATAAGAAATGCCATCCTTCACAGAGATACTGACGTCGCCAAAAAGAATGTTCCAGCTCCGTAGTTCTTCTACAAAAAGTGAAAGAAGACATTCCGACAGTATCCCCAGTGCTAATCTTTTTTTATTTACCTTCCTCAGTTGGCTGACGGCTCTGGCATGGTATCATCCTCGTCTGATACAATTATTTAATATGACGGAGGGTCCTTTTCAATGGGGTGCCATCGTTTTTTTCATCTTTTTTGTTGAACTTGCCTGGCTCTATGGTTTTTATAATATCGGCGTGATCATTTTTGCGGCCATTTATAAGTGCCGCAGCCGTCGCGAACGGAGCGTCGAACAAGTCCTCCCTTCCCAGCAACCGCCTGTAGCAATTCTCTATGCAACCTACAACGATTTTATAGCGAATAGCGCACTCTCCTGTGTTCAACAAGACTACCCGGACTACACCGTTTACCTCCTGGATGACAGCACGGATCAAGTCTACCGGAAACAGGTGGATGACTTTGCCGCTTTATATCCTGATCGTGTCCGTGTGGTCAGGCGGTCGAACCGACAGGGTTTCAAGGCGGGGAACCTCAACCATGCCCTCGCGGGTGTTGCCTCCCAAGAGACAGTCTTTGCGTTGGCTGATGCCGATGAAATCCTACCTGCAGATTTTCTGAAAAAAATGGTCCCCCTGTTATTAAGTAATCCATCGTGTGGTTTTGTCCAAGCCAATCACCGGTGTAATCGACAGGGCGCCTCCCTTCTGGCAAGGGAAATGGGGGATGGAATTGACATCCATTGGCGTTGGTATCAACCGCTTCGCAACAGGTATGGGTTTGTGATGTTACTCGGTCATGGCGCCGTCTTGCGGAGACAGTGCTGGGAAGAGGTCGGGGGATTTCCTCACCTGGTCAGCGAAGATCTCGCTTATGCGGTCCGCCTCCGGGAGAAGGGCTGGAAAGGCACGTTCGCAGAAGATGTGATGTGTCTTGAGGATTTTCCAGATTCGGTACGGTCATTTCGTATTCGTTTCATGAAGTGGACCCGTGGGACCTGTGAACTCTTGACTCATGAGGCCGGGAGAATTCTTCGTTCCAGGAAGATCTCCGTGGCAGAAAAAGCAGATATCCTATTCCCGACACTGAACCTCCCTCTCTCCATGTTTTACTTTCTTTTCATTATTGATGCTAATGTGGTCCTCCCGATACTCTTCGGAACGCCAAGACCCCTAACCCTCAGCTTCGGTGGAACCGAATTCATTTTGCCGATGCGCGGCTTGGGTCCCGGGTTTGAAGTGGTTTTTAGCGCAGACTTTTTCCTGATTACAGTCCTCACCATGCTCGCGCCGGTCCTCTGTTTCGTTATTGAATTCTGGAAGAGGCCGTTTCATCTTTTCAAATTTCTTTGCCGCAGTACCTCCATTTATGCCGCGCTGGGCCCAATAGCTGCTCTTGGGGTCTTTTCTTATTTTATAACAAAAAAGGCAACCTTCTTCGTCACCGGCGACCAGACCAGCTACGCCCTTCAGGATAAAGGAGAAAAAGACATTCATTTCATTAAGAAATTCTGGAAAAATATCAAAAAATTATTTATGGAGAGTCATCCGAACCATGGTGCGGTTCAGGCGTTTGAGCTTTTTTGCGGTGTGGCTTTCGGTTCGATGGCGATTTTATTGGCAAATCTCTCATTATTGGGGCTGGCGATCGCATTTACCCTTCAGCCGCTGATGCACCGAATTTCCTGGGAGCATCCGGTGTCGCAGGGCCTGGTCTTCCTTCCTTTTTTGTTCATTATGGCGGGTGTTGCCACCGGCCTGCTTGGCCTTTTCGGTCTTCAACCGTTATTTTTTGGTTTTGGTTTTCACTTCTAGGGGTTCAAAAGCGTCAAAAAAAAAGAGGGGGGACGGGACGTTATGTATGCTGAGAGATTATTCCGTTATCTTGTATCCGACATCGCGAACGGTTTGAATCAGTTTTTTTGAAGACCCCTGATCGATCTTCTTTCGTAAATAACGTATATAAACATCAACCACATTCGTGAGTGTGTCGTAATGATACCCCCAGACCTGCTCAAGGATAAATGTCCTGCTTAAGACTTTTCCGGGATGCCGCATCAGGCATTGCAGAAGCGAGAACTCCCGGTTCGTCAAACTGATCATCTGATCTCCGCGCTTGACTTCGTGCCTGTCCGGATTCATGACGAGATCATCCACTTTGATTTCTTCGCTGGCCTCCTGGTAAGGGCTGCGCCTTAAAAGAGACTTGATACGGGCCAGGAGCTCTTCAAATGCAAAGGGTTTTGTCATGTAGTCATCCGCTCCGACCTCAAGCCCATGCACTTTATCCTGGAGCGTATCCTTCGCCGTCAACATCAGGATGGGGGTATTCACCTTTTCTTTTCGCAAGCGCTTACAAACCTCCACCCCACCGATGTCGGGAAGAATCAGGTCAAGAATAATCACCTGATAGGCCAGTCCGCATGCCATATCAATGGCCTCTTCCCCGCTATGGGCAACCTCAACCCGATAATGCTCCGCTTCAAGACCCCGCTTTATAAAATGGGTAATTCTCTCATCATCTTCAACAAGGAGGAGTTGCATCTGAAACCTTTCCTGTCTTTAACAGCTGCAGACACACCATCACCGACGTTCCCTTGTTCACGGTGCTATCGACAACAATCCCTCCGTTGTGGGCCTCCACTATCCATTTTGCAATGGACAGTCCCAGTCCGGTCCCTGTTCGGCTCATCGCCTTCGTCCTGTTCGCTCTATAAAAACGATCAAAAACATGGGGGAGATCCTGCCCCGGAATTCCAACACCTTTATCCAGAATTTCGACCTTGACATGGTCTCCCTGTCTCCGAGCCAAAATCCGTATCTCCCCACCCTTGTTTGAATATTTAACGGCGTTATCCAGGATAATTAAGAACAGTTGGACCAACCTCGCATGATCCCCCTGAACAACAAAGTCTTCATCCTTTATTTCCGAACAATTCAGGGGCACGCCTTTCTCATCCGCCAGAGCCATGCCTTCACGGGAGACCTTACTCAGGACCTGACCCAGAGAAACCGGCTTCTTTTCTGTAGCCACCGTTCCAGATTCGGAACGTGCCAGGAACAAGAGATCGCCCACCAATTTATTCATCTGCTCAGACATCTCAACAATGTACTTAAGGACCTCTTTATACACTTCTACGTGTTTGTCTTTTCCCCTGAGGGAAACCTCTGCTTCACCGCGGATAATGGCCAGAGGGGTACGCAGTTCATGACTGATATCTGCAAAAAAATCGTTCTTTAACGCACTCAGTTCTCTTAATTTGTCATTTGATTCCTGGAGATCCTTCTGAGATTCGTCCAATCGGTGAAGTGATTTAAATTCCTGGAATCGTAAATTGGAAACAAAGTTAGCACTGGTTAGACCAATCGTAACCGTACTCAGAAGGTACGCACTATTGTTAACCAATATCCCCGGTTGCACGATATCACCTTGAAGAATAGTCGGGATGAGATACAGCCCGTAGATCGTAATACAGACACCGACCGACATCCGAAAATCCCAAACATACAGAAAAGTCATTGCCAGGATCACCAAATTAAGTCCTGCATAATACGGAGATTCATAACCCCCGGTAAAGCGGATCATCAAGGAAAGCATCCCGGAGACCACAAGGGGAACACCCACCCCAATAAAATTGATCTTCTTTTTCCCGAGTGAGGTCGTTGTGAGCCCGAGAAAGATGATCATCAAAAAAGCACAAATCAATCGATATCTCAGGAATTGAAAAAACAACTCGGGGATGATGAAATAATCGATGATACTGAAGAGTGGAACAAGGACAAGCCCCAGAATACATGCCAAACGAATGCGCGTAACACTAATATTGACTAGATACTCTTTGTAGGCGGCAAGAATTTCTTCATTTTTCCTTGGTTCCAGCAAAATAAACTATGTCTCCGAAAATATATTTTTTATTCCTTCAACCACTTCGACATTTAACTCCGGAAAAAGAGGCCTTTCCTTTTTCCTTGAAAATACTATACAAATTCCTTGGGGGTGATGCCCCCCCCGAGAGGATGATACATCTGTATACTAGAAAATAACATTTTTTGAAAGCGAAGCATTCAGTCCAATATCGGTTAAGAGATATTAGATACCGCGTGCAGTTCATTAAAAAATAAGGACAGAGGCCCTAAGAACAACCGAGGTGATCTCACCCTGCTCAGAAGGGCATGATTTGCACTCCCTAAATATGTGTTATGGGCTTTTAAACCCGGGAAAGATCTTCTTCTTTAATTGGAAGGCCAAACTGCGTAAAAGAAGCATGCGTAAAACCATATTTTTTACCGATGGACTTCAGATATTCGATGTGGGACATATCTATTTCGCCAACAAAATCCCCTTCGATCCCCTCCAGCGTCATCATTACCGTTTCCGTCAGACAGGCGAAGGTTCTATCTTCTCCGGTTTTCATGTCAAACCTGATATTTATACCGGGAATTTTTGTAAGGGGACCGTCAATTTTAATCAAATCCGGTCTTTCCTTAACGAGTGACTTGCTTACATTTTCCGGTTGAGATACATCATATATGATTGCACCGTCCTTCAAATGACTTTGATGCAGTAAGGCCCTCGGATGGCTTGTTGCTGTGATAACAATGTCGGCCCGTCTCAAGTCTTTCATATTCGTCGTTATCATGCCTTTAATGCCTTTATTAATCTGGAAACGACGCAACTTCACCTCATTCCTACCCATCATGATGATATCGTATTTTTCCGCCAAAATGCTGGAGATGGCACGACCAACCAATCCATAGGCACCGACAATAGCGATCACAGGATTCTTCAAACCGGAACAAGAGACAATCTTTTGAATACCTTCAATCGAAATCGCAATAGAATAGGAATCTCCATGAGTAATGCAAGAAGTAATATTATCCTGCCTCACCAACCATTTTCCGCCCTCTGTTGCAGAGGCGCACAAAGCACCCAAGCCGATAACATCCGCATTGATATGATCCTGAGCATAATAAACTGCATCAAGAATACGAGATCGAACTCTTTTCAGCGCACTTGGGGTCTCCGAGGAAAACTGATAACCTTTCAAAAGAACAGCAACCAGATAAAGATCAACTTTATCGTAGACATCGACCTTTTCACAAACGGTTAGCCCAAAGCGACCAGAAAGGCTTGTAAGTACCTCATCCGTTATCCATTTGGGGGGAAACCTTGCCCACGGATATCTTTCAATGAGATCATGATGATCGCGCGGGTGGATTATAAAAACCGCTCGTTTCTTTCGCATCTTCCTGTACTTCTCCCTAAGCCTGATCTGTTGACCCCAGTTATCTCTAAAATACAATTTTTTCCAGGAGGATTAGCACTTATATTTACTGTAATCTATCGTCAATACTCGGCTCTCTTCACTCTCCTCGACGCCCTTACGGATGAAGTCCCTGTATAAACAACCTCGTACAAACAAAAACCGAGAACACCCGAACCATATAAAAGCAATTCACATGCCAGAACTTACCATAAAAAGAAGAAAGAATCATGAAAGGTTCATAACACATTAATTTTTATATGAATAATATTAAAATGACCACTCAGACAATATAACCGAAGCAAGTGATAGGAACAAACAGATCGAGCAGTCTTCATACATAATTATATTAGAACATACTATTTTAGTTGAAAATTATGACAGTTTATCGGCAGGTGTTGCGGAATTCTAATCACTTGGACAGACCAAAATTTGGCAACATGTGGGGAAATCGTGGAGTGACTTCGAGAGAAAATGTGTGAATGACAGATCAGGAGGGTGACGGACCGACATAACATTCTGATTATTTAGACCCCATCCATCTGACGGCGTGAAAGAACATACGCAGCTGATAATTTAGAGGCAATTTACCTGAGATAAGAACTAAAAAATATAGTAAAAACAGTATGTTTTGATGGATAAGAGTCTCTTTTTTTATTTCTTCGGAAGAGGCAGTTCTCCTACTGTCCACCCTCTATGAAGAAGCAAAATAGTGATGAATCACAACAATGTGTGGTACAATGCCGTTGTATTTCCCATAATAAATCAAGAAAAATGGCATTCTAATTGCATTCTAGTAGGTTTATTTGGATACACGATGCGTGAGGGTTCTTTGAGCAAACAGACCATTAAGATGAAAACACTCGGGGCAATCTTTCTTATCAGCCTTTTATCCTTCAGCTGCGGAGAGGTGGGAACGACTGGGGCAGGCGGCTCCCCAGGTGACGGCAGCCCGACCCTGGGGATTACGTCTGTTCGGAAGCCGGGAACGCAGACAGGGGAACCAAACTTTGCACTGAATCTCATGAATAAGGGATTGGGGTTCTTGTTTGGAACCCCTGTCATCGCCCAAACGGCCCAAACGACTTGCTCTCCGGCCGCCAGCGCGATAACGATTCCGATGAACGATGGAAAGATCTACATTACAAAAGCATACGCCATCCTTGACGAAGTCGAGTTCGGTTTACCGGTCGAGTTCGGTTTACCGAAGGTCCAACACCTTCAGAGAGGGCCGTTTGCCCTGGATATAACAAACACTGACCCGCTCGTTCCAGAAAAGGTCTCACTGACTACTATACCTCCTCATGATTATTCATTCGCCTCATTTAAAATCGGACGTCTTGATATCGATTCTCCCCCGATAAACCTGGGAGACAACC
The DNA here is from genome assembly GCA_012960925.1 of Candidatus Manganitrophaceae bacterium. Lineage (NCBI taxonomy): Bacteria > Pseudomonadati > Nitrospirota > Nitrospiria > Candidatus Troglogloeales > Candidatus Manganitrophaceae > Candidatus Manganitrophaceae bacterium. The sequence goes on along the minus strand of DUAG01000072.1, from coordinate 46,237 downwards.
AAACCACATCTACATTTATGGATAAGCTTTTCCGTCCAATTTCTGCTCCCGCTGAGAGACGCCCAAGTATCTGGATCGAAGGATCCATGCTAGCAGACACACCAGAATCTCTCTGCAGACCCTTCATCTTTTTTACAGATAAAGACCAAGAACAGGCTCCTCCAATAGATTTTGTAGGCCGCATTAACCCAAGCCAATTAGATGTTATTCTCTTTTTGGATGTCGAGCAGGCCTTCATTGATGCTCTGCCAACGACAACGACAACGACGCCGGTTCAGGACTTCATCGATGAGATTGGGTTAATGCCATTCGAGGGTATTTTTCTGGACGGCCGAACCCGTAATCCAGAAAAGATTGGTACGCCAAATGCCGTCAAACTGGCCGATGAGCTCTTCAACGTGCTGAATGTCTTTACCCAACCAGCGGGTTCATTCACGGGAACGTTGGAAGCCGACGCGGTTCAAGAATCTCCCCTATAACCAGAGCAGACACACCGGTCTGCTCATACCTCAGCGACTCCCTCCCCCCACACAATTTTTCATCCCAACGCGTTAATCATGTTATGATGAATCGTCCGCGCTAGTCGACCGATGGCCTCATGTTTTTGACTTTCTTAGAAGGAAACCCCATGTGAATTATCCACAAAACACGCTCCCAAAAAAATCCTGCTGGAAGTGTTGCAGCACATGTAAAAAGGAGATTCCCTTCGGGAGCGTTTACCACCTGTGCTCGGTCAGTACCTGCCGCAGGAAGACGACGGGGCTGATCTTCTGTCGCATCTCCTGCTGGGATGCCCATCTTGGATTTGCCAACCACCGAAGCTCCTACGCCGAAGAAGCCACGGCCCCTTCGTATCAATCCTACGTAAAAGACCAGGAAGACCGAAATAAGCGTGAAGGGCAGGAGAAAGATACACCTGCTTTGGAGAAAACCTCCAGAAGAATACTGTGTCCCATTCCTAACACCCGTACGGTGCCCCGCCATGCGTCCGACATTGAAACCGATACCCTGGTCGTTGTCTCCAAGATTAAAAACCTCATCCGGGAGCAGTCGGACTTCAAAACCAGCCAATGCGCCATTGATGCCCTCACAAAGAAAGTCATTGATGAATGTCTCAAGGCGATTGAGCATGCCAGGGTCTCTGAGCGCAAAACGGTGATGGGCCGGGATGTCGTTTAACCCAGGATCCAATCCCGGATCTTGGGTCGTGTAGTTTTTCTTGCGTCGGACCCGCCGATTACGATAAAATCACCTTTTTTAGTGGGCAGATGGATGAATCAGATTCGGGAGTTTCATGCCCCTATCTACTACGATGAGAAAACCTTTGAGCAGGCCCGTCTGCTCTGCGAGGCCACCCATGAGAAATTTGGAGTCTCAGTCGGCCATATGCACCGGAAACCGGTGGGCCCGCATCCCTGCTGGAGTTGTCAACTGACGCTCAGTCGCGAAGACTTCGGAGAAGTGATCCTCTGGCTTGCACTCAACCGAAACGGCCTGGTCGTCTTTATCCACCCGGATACCGGAAACGACGTGAAAGACCATTCGGAACATGCCCTCTGGATGGGAGAGATCAAGGAGATCAACCTTTCCTTTTTAAAGGAACACAGTGGAAAATGAGATGAATCAGGTACAATGTCAGTTTTATGTCGGCCAGCTCATACATCATCGCTTGTTTGGTTATCGCGGGGTGGTGGTCGATGTTGACCCGGAGTTTCAGGGGACGGAAGAGTGGTATGATCATGTTGCACGCTCCCGTCCTCCAAAAAATATGCCTTGGTATCATGTCCTGGTTCATGGCGGCGAGCATATGACCTATGTCTCAGAACGTAATTTAGAACCGGACCCGTCAAACGACCTAATCATCCACCCAATGATTAATCGCTTCTTTACCCGGTTCGAAGATGGAAAATATATTCGCATGATGAGTTAAGGAAGTTGGTAAAAACATGAAAATATCAGGAAGCATGCTCGATCTGATCGGAAACACCCCCCTGGTCCGCTTAAAAGGCCCCTCTGAAAAAACAGGATGTGAAATTCTTGGAAAGGCCGAATTTCTGAATCCGGGGGGGTCGATCAAAGACCGCACGGCATTGGGCATTATTCGCGATGCTGAAAAACGGGGCGCTTTAAAGAAAGGGGGCACCATCGTCGAGGGAACCGCCGGCAATACCGGCATCGGCTTGTCCTTGATTGCTAAAATCCTGGGATATCGAACATTGATTGTCATCCCGGAAACACAAAGCCCGGAAAAAATAGACATGTTACGGCTCTGCGGGGCAGAATTGAAGCTTGTCCCCGAGGCCCCTTATACGGACCCTCAGAACTACATCCATATCGCGGAGCGCATTGCAGAGAAACTGAATCAGGAAAACTCCGGATCGGCCATCTGGGCAAAACAGTTTGACAATATAGCCAATCGGGATTTCCACGCCCTGACCACGGGAGTCGAAATCTGGGAACAAACAGAAGGAAAGGTGGATGCCTTTATCTGCGCGGTCGGCACCGGAGGAACACTCGCCGGTGTTGGAAAGGCGCTGAAAGATCGAAAACCGGAGGTCATTATCGCGCTTGCGGACCCCTGTGGGGCCGCGCTTTATCACTACTACAAATTTGGCGAGTTAAAGGCTGAGGGGGATTCCATTGCCGAGGGAATCGGCCAGGGACGGGTGACGGCCAACCTGGTGGATGCAAAGATTGACGACGCCTTTCAAATACCAGATGCGGAGGCGCTCCCCTACATCTTCGACTTGCTAAGGGATGAAGGCATGTGTTGCGGCAGCTCTTCGGCGATTAATATCGCCGGCGCGGTGCGCCTGGCCCGGCAGATGGGTCCCGGCCATACGATTGTGACCATTCTGGCCGATTACGGAACCCGCTACCAGAGCAAGCTCTACAATCCGGTCTTCCTGCGGGAACAAGGCTTGCCCATACCGGATTGGCTCGCGTGAGCCTCTGATACACGACTATTTTATTGAAACGATTTCTATTCCTAAAGTAAGGAGTACTTTGTGGACAAAAGAATAATCCTGAAGAAAATTGTTACTGTATTTTCCTTGATCTCTTTCCTTGTACTTCCCGCATGCGCGGTCCTGCCGGAAACACCCCAGGAAAAGGGGGAACGGCACTTTAAAGAATCTAAAGTGCCTCCAGCTCCCATCCCCAATGCGAAGATCAAGGTCGAATTGTTTCTGAAAAAAGAACGAAAGAAAGATGCCAAGTTTATTAAGGAACTTCTGGCAGATCAATCCATTAAACGCGTTATGATTCAATTCTTTCGTGCCGGTAACCCGCCAAAGAACATCGTGATCGGAAGTGGCGTCTCTGCAGATGTTGCACGGATGATGATTGAGTTGGCAATTCATTACAACAACGGCATCACCCACCTCCTGCCGGAATTCCGATTTTTCCCCCACTATGTGGCATTCGGAAACTCTGCTTTCGCCATTGATGCACAGATACCGATTACAGCCGAAGATCTGAATCGCCTGAGAGATGAGTCTCTCTCCACAGAGCAATTTCATGAACTCTTTCGTACTTTAACCGGGGAAGCCGACGGAGATATCGGTTACGTTGATTAGTGGATTTGAAGTTCTACGGAAGGCGGAACAAGGTGATGGGGCTGAAGGGCCGTATCTAACCTGTAAGTGGTTTGAAGATCATGGATCGGGATCTTCACTTCTTTGGCGTCAAATTCAAAGGTGGTTACAACTTGTCCGCCGGGACGAATGGTAATTCTACGTGCCTCAATATCCATTCGAGGATGCCATGCGATGACAAAATAGGTCCCTGGCGGGATGTCTGTTATTTCAAAATATCCCTCATTGTCCGTCTTGGAAAAGTATGGATTTCCGACAGCAATGCCCCAGGACTGCATGTAATCGTGGACGCCGCACTGCGTCCTGAAAATATAATGTCCCTTTCGAAGACGCACCTCCTTTAGCACATCTGTTCCTTCAGGTGCAGGTTTGTTGAACATCGCATAGGTATATTCTCCCCGCATGGTATAAGCCTGAATGTCATGTGTCACCGGGTCATTGCTCGTGATGGATATCGGGTGATGATTCCGTACCGGGGTCACAAAGGGAGAAATCCGGCAATTCTCTATCTCAATTTTCGGTGTGAAGCCAAAGGGTTTTCCCGCCTGGACCCCGACCACGGCCACAACAACATCCTGAAACCCGCCGTCCGCGGAGGCACGAAACTCTCTCAAAAGACGATTCCCCTTCCCGTCAGAGATGCTACTGCAAAATTCAATATTCGGAGAGAAAATCAGGTGGTAGATCTTTGCCGGAGGCGGCGTCCCCTTCAAAAAAACACGTCCCCTCAAGGTTCCGCCTAGTGTGACATCAGCCACCTCATAGGCCTCACCCATTGATTGTCCCGCGAAAACTGATAATGCAATTAAAACAACAAATAGAACCCTTCTTGCCAAGAAAAACCTCCCTGCATCCGTATGATAAAAATAACAATCGTCCCGTGATCAAGCGAGCGGCGCATAAGTCATGGCTTGCATCAGTCTATAATAAAGCGCTCATCTCCCTCGTGTAATCGATGATCTTCCGGTGTCGCCGTCTCCATCCGAAAATGTTTCTGGGTCTCATAAAGCGGCCGCCTTACCTTTGCCGCATCAAATTCAAAATTAAGCGTCGTTTGCTGGCGGGGCCGGACGCTGATCACCTGGTCAACAACCTTATAATGCGGATGCCAAATGCTGACGGTGTAGGTTCCCGGGAGCAATCCGTCTATTATATATCTGCCGTCTTTTGCACTTTTAGCATAATAGGGATTGTCGACAATAAAACCCCAACTCTGCATAAACTCATGCATGCCGCAAATCATCTGCGAGATGCGCATCCCTTTTAAAAAATGAAGTCCCCCACCTCTGGGTTCGTTTGAGACCGGGAGCGGGCGATTCAGAATAACGTTCCCTCTCTCATTCTGATAGACCTGGATATTATGGATAATGGGATCTTTGTTGACCATCGATATCGGCTGATGGTTTTCCAGGATGGCAACATTGGGGTGGTCATGGTGCATCTGCCCATGTTCATCCATGAAAAACTGTTCACTTGCCGCAACATCAACGGGATGGAACATACAGTCTACTGCAACAAATTCACTTTGAATCGCCGGAAAGGGCTTGCCCTTATCAACCTTCTGAACGGCGATCACGGCCTCCCACAGCCCTCCTCTTTCACCAACAATGAACTCCTGAAGGACGATATTGCCACGACCATCAGAGATCTTCTTACAAAAGGAACCAAAAGGATAAAGAACGAGAGAAAAGATGCGCGGTTCAGGGATCGCCCCTTTTAAAGTAATCCGGCCGATAATCGATCCCGCGTCACGGACATCCACCTCTTCATAAGCATATGAAGGCTCAGCAACAGCAAGGGAAAGACTGAGGATGATGAACACGCTGTACAAAGAAGACTTCTTCACTGGTCGCCACCCACTGACTTTACGTCAATAACTACAGATGACTTAAGGATATAAGCAAAAAGGGAGAAGAGTCAAGTCCCCTCTCGCCTCCCTTTTTATAAAACATTAATAGAAACCCATCCACCCACTTAAACGTCAATCTAGTCTATGATAATACGCTCCTCACCCTCATGCAAACGATGATCTTCAGGTGTTGCGACACTGATCCGAAATTGCTTCTGTTTTTCGTATTCCGGCCTTCTGATCAGATTGCCATTGAAGGCGAAATCAAAGGTGCTGGTCTTATTCGCTTCGATGGTGATCTCCCGATGATAAACCTTGAATTGCGGATGCCAGATATTCACCGTGTAGGTTCCTGGCAAAAGACCATCGATTTTGTAAGTTCCATCTTTGGCTGTTTTCGCGTAATAAGGATTGTCCACCACATAGCCCCAACTCTGCATAAACTCATGCATGCCGCAAATCATCTGTGAGATATGCTTTCCCTTTTTGTAATGAAGAACGCCCCCGCGCACCTTGTAAGGTATCACCGGCTCGCCCGGCTTTGCTATCTTCGCGGGCGGCAGCGGCGTGTTCAGGATAATATTTCCTTTTTCATTCTGAAAAACCTGAATATTATGGATAACCGGGTCCAGGTTGATCATATTCATTCTTTCGTGGTTGTGGATGATGGCCACGTTCGGATGCTCATGCCGCATGAACCCGGCCTCTTCATCAAAGACAAACATCTCATTGTTGGCAACATCGGCAGGGTGAAACATGCAATCCACCGCGACAAATTCAGCTTGCGTCGGCCGATAGGCCTTCCCCTTTGTGACCTTCTTTATGGAGACCACGGCTTCCCATAGCCCCTTATTTTTATCGACGATGAATTCCTTCAGCTTAACATTCCCTTTCCCATCCGAGATCTTTTTACAAAAAGGACCAAAGGGATACAGGACAAGGGAAAAGATACGGACCGAGGGCTTTCTCCCCTCCAAGGTAATGCGGCCCGAAAAAGAACCTCCATTGCTCACATCTACGGTCTCATAAGCAAAAGACAAAGGACTCGAGATCAAACCCACGAGTCCCATAAAAACTAGTAGTAAGCCTAACAACCTAAGCTTTTTCATATTTATTCTCCTTAAGAGAAACGTGAAAATAAAAAAACGGGACATGAGCAAGTATACACCTACTCTTGCCCCGTTTTCAGTAGTACAGCTACAATATCAGAATAATATTACTTCTCCAGCATGGAGAGCGGTCCCGGTGCATCCGAATCACGACCGGAGATCACTTCTGGTGCCGCTTCGATCGGAGCCTCAGCCGTACGGCCTCCGACACCACCACCCGATCGATTCAGCGGAAGGATCGCCCGATTCCCTGAAGGGAGAACCCGGAGATAGCCCCACTGTCCGGCCGCGGTGTAGGGCAGACGATGATTCTGCCAGACATAGTTTCCGACCAGACCGAAAGGACCTCCCGCTCCCTGCTTGATGTAAACATCCAGTGTTTCACCGGCACCGAACTGGAGGCTGCTCAACATATCCGCGCCAACCATATTCGGCTTGAAGGGCCACTCATGACCTTCGATGCTGAACACCTGATTCTGCTCATTGAATGCTCCGAAGACATGAATCCGAACCGGATCACCCTGATGGGCAAGAATGGTCGGGGTTGCCAGATCCTTCTCACCGGCAACACAGGCGGTGTACATGGTTGCCAGCTCACAGCCGTTCTCCTCACGGTACATCCATGGCTCACTCCGGTAATTCACGCCGGTCAAACCTGCAATTTGCTGGATGTAGGGCATGAACGATGTCCCGATGATATTGTCCTCATCCTGGAAGAAGAGAGACACATCACGGAAATCGGATCGTTCTGCATTTTCCGGAAGGCTCCGATCAAGAATGACATCAACCGCCCAGGCATTCTTCAAGGAGACATCTTCACCGGTCACCGGATCACGGTACTTCGATCCCTTTGGACCGACAATGATGGCACCAAAGAGCCCGTCACGAACATTGTTCAGGAAGTCCCCAAAATCCCAAACCAGGGCCGCGAACTCACCATGATGCGGATGGGCATAGAAGGTATAGGTTCTCTTCTTACCCGGAGCAACAGTCTGATTGGTTGGATTGTTCCCCACATTCACACCGTGAGAATCCTTCGGATCAAAAGACATCATCGCCGCACTGAACGAAGCGTGTCCTGATTTCATTTTGTTCTTCAGCGTCACCTTGACACAGTCGCCAGAGTTGACATGAAGCGTCAGCGGATGCGGATGATTTCCCGTGGCAGCCCTCGCCATTTCCCCCTCAAGCATGAAGATCTTGCCTTTCGGGTTCGAGACGATGAGCTTACGGTCGAAATCAACTTCAATCACATCCGGCGCCTTGGAGTTAAACTTCAAGGCATGATCCGCCGCGATGACGGTGAATTTCTTCATCGGCGCGTCCGAAGGACAGAGTGACTTTGCCGATCTGGGAATAATCCCTGTACCATTTCCTGTTCCTGGAAGCTTCTGGAGACCCCTGATTTCTTTATCAAGCACACGAACGATTCCCCAAGATCCTTCTGAGAAATGGGAGGCGCGTGCATTGTAATGGAGGTAATCTCCTGCCATCATCTGCGGACCGCCTGCCTTAAAGACCAGGTCATAACGTTCCGCGATACCGACATGATGGGCATTTCTGAAATCAGAATGCTCCGCATAACGTTCTGTCCGGAAGGCATGCCCGGAAACGCTCCAGACATGGCTTTCATTCATCAGGCTGTGCAGAAGACGAACCGTAATGGTATCACCCAGGTAAGCCTGGACCAAGATCGTACTCGGATCTTGATGCGCCTTCGACGAAAAGACGAGTGTCGGGTCCGGGTTGGCTCTTAAGCGACGGGCCACGGATTCCGAGCGGAAGTTAAATCCGCCTCCCGTAGTATGGGTTCCGCCGTTCAACATCTTCACGGCCACATGATCCAGATCATAAGGCATCTGGAAAGATAGGGTCTGACCCGCATCAATTGCGACCTGTACGGACTGACCGGGCGGGTTTCCTTCCGTCACGACCTGTGCGTTCGTCGGCACAGTATCATGTGGCATGACCACCAACTCCCGGAAGCTTCCGTTGATGCCATAGCCGATCGGCTCAGTTGAACGAATATCGGCCACCGTACCGCTTCGGATCTCTTTTCCAGTCATGGGATCATGATAGGTTGAACCGGCCGGCTCAACAATCATTGCACCGACACCGCCGTGCGCCCAGGTGGTCGCGCCAAAGGCATGATCATGCCAGAAAACAGCACCGGTGTCCGCATCCACCCAATAACGATAGCGGACCCATTCTACCGAGGCAATCTCGCCTTTGGTATGGTCATGTTTCAAGGGTTCCGAGAAGATCATGGTATCTCCCTGGATGTCCTTGATCCATCGGATCTCTCCGGTCTCGACCTGGTCCATTCCGATCATAATGTCGGTTCCGACGTGAAATCGGCTTGCCTCTTTCGGCATCTTAAATTTAATGCGATCCGCACCTGCCTTGACGTCCGCCATTAAATGGGAATTCATCGGCACCGGAAGACCCTTCGGTTTTTCTTTTGTAAATTGCGTGAACGGCCGAACGGACTGGTCATACGAAAAACCGCTAATGACCCCATCCGAGGCCTGATTATCGAATTGGATAAAGTGAATATGGATATTGATTTTCGACATCTGGAAGTTCGTGACGTCGTTGTCCAGCCACTCACTCTTTAAAATGACATCGACGCAATCATAGACACTGGAACGGTAAACCAGGGGGATCGTCTTATCACTCCCCGCATCGGCCCGAATCTCAGCCTCTTCTTCATGGAGGACGTAGATCAACCCTTCCTTATCGATGACCGGTTTGATATCGCCCAGCTTCTTTGTGAGCTGAATCGGCGTCTCGATAAAGTGAATGGTATACTGTTTTCGCCCCGCATTTTCCGGACAGAGACTCCATCGACCCTGCTCTCCCGGAGCCGCCGGAGAGGTTGTTTCCTCACCTGGCGCACCAATGCTGCCCGGGTCGGTGGAGAGTGATCCATGATTTTTATCCATGTGGATGGGCTCAAGCCACGGCGCCCCACCATGATGGCGCGCAAACGGCGGCCTCTTCCCAAAGTGCGGTTTAAAGTGCGGCCAGGACAGCTTTCCGGTCTTTGCATCAAAAAGAATTGGCGGACGCTTACCCGGCATCGGAGATCTATACTTCGGCGAGTCAAACTTACTGGTCGCCTCTTTTTCGCCAAAAGCCCTGCTCCCCTTCCAGATCCAGTCCCATACCGTCGCGTCATACGCCATAATCTGACCCTTCTCATCCGAGGTATGTCCCGGCTCGCCCGCAGGCGGCAACATCATCTTGACCCAGTCCTTGATGGAGACATCCGGAATCGGCTTCGACCAGTCGCTGGTCTTCTTCGTAATATTCCATTTCTTGTCAAACCAATCCATGGTGTTTCCGACCAGCTTGTCGGAAGTCACACCCGGCTTGATGCGTCCTTTTCTGTCCGGAAGTTCCGCCAGAGGCGGCATCACATCCGTACTCATGAAGGGATAATCTCCACCCTGGAGGGTATTGTAAACTCTCCAGTAGCCCCACATTCCTGCAACATAGTGATGGGCCACATGACAATGGAAGAGGAAATCCCCGGCCAACTGCTGGCAAAGACCTGACCCACACTCTGTCTGAAGGTCAAGAACCTCCGACGGGCCAATCACCTGCACATCAACCCGATCCGATGTTGTCCGAATGACTGGAAACTTCACCGGGCCGTTCTCCGCCGCAGTCAAGAGCATTTCGCCCTTTCCATCGGCCTTCGGCTGACGCAGCCAACGGATCGTTCCACCATGTGGATGATGGGAATGAAAGACCTCGCCGCCCCCGTGGACCAAGCGATATTTTGCCGGATCTCCCATGTAGGATCTTGGGATCGTCGTAGGAGGGTCGCCGAAGGTATAGGCACTGTAACCCTGAGACTCATCTTCAAAGTGGAAATACTTCTCCTGCACAGCAAGGTTGTTCACCCCAAATGGCTCGCTTCGGAAATTCAAGGCTCGCGCCGAAGGACGATAGGCATCCGTATTCGGATCACGCTGGGGGATCATCTCGCCAAAACGGTTCAAGGGACGGAAGGACTCATCTCCGATCTCGTGATAAACCAGGACAAACTCCCTGAAATCCCGTGAAGTGGGATGCAATGTCTTGTCGCTTACAATCATCATCTGCCAGCCGCTCTTCCCGTCTTTTCCTGTAAGCGGATCAATGTAGGTAGAGCCCATGGGCTCCACGATGAATGTACCAATCATGCCCAGACTGGCCTGCTCACGCCCGACATGGCTATGAAAGGCATGTGCCCCTTCCTGCTCATCCGGCAGAATATACCATTCAAATACCTGGCTCCCACCTTCTTCGGTAATCGTCGCATCGGGGTTTGAGATGGTTGCTGCCTTACCGGTCGAGCTGATGATTGTACTTGATCCGTGGATATGAAGACTCACCTCTTCTTCTTCCAGCTTATTCGTGATTTTAATCAGGACGCAATCTCCCTGGTTCGCACGAATCACAATCGGCTGGATAACGTCACCCTGGAGGCCATTAGAGATGGAACCCGGATCAAAACCTTCTTTCTCACGGGCGGCAGTATTCATCGCTTCTTCTTTGCGAGCCGCCTCGATACTCTCTGTCAAAATATACATGTAGCCGGGATAAAAATCCTGCCACTGGTTGAGTGTCACCTCGATATTGATGGCGGAGATGTCAAACTTCTTTATCGGTGCGGTCTTGGGGCAATGCCCTCCCCCTCCAACCGTCTCTGATGCACCGCTCGGGCCGAGGAAGAAGCTCCGGTCCATCTGCTGCATGGCGCCGAGGTTATTAAATCCCCCCGAATCTCCACCGCGCTCTGAGAGCTTCTTGGTCCCCTGCATAATATCGTCCATGAGGGTCTGCATGGCCGCTTTGACCCGGCCCTCCTGACCCTCACGGCCCTCTGCCTTGTCTTCCCTCATAATCTGTGCTTTCAGCTTCGCCTTCCAGTCTTGCGCGTCGGCGGAAGCCATCATCTGATTTTCAGGGCCCTCTGAATGCTTATGTCCCGCCTCACCGGCGATGGCCCATCCCTGAGCCGAAAAAATCAGCACGAACGTGAAGAGTACTCTTAATGAATTTCTTCTCATGACATTCATTTCATTCTCCTTCTTTATCAACGTTGTCAGATCGTATGGTTGCGTTATCGCTCTACAGTAGTTTTATCGTTGAGATTATCTTTAGATTTAAGGATGATGCCCATTTACTTGTCTTTCTTCCTACTTTGATGTCCCCCGAGAACAGGATGCCCAGCCATTTTTTCAACATAGTCCTGCTTCATTTTCGCAAGATTTCCGAATCTAGCATGAGGGAAAACATGTGTCAAGGACTTTTTACATGTCTATATTGTTTTACAATCCTTTTAGAATTGTTTTACTATTCTTTTAGATTAAATTGTTGATCTACATCAATTTTATTGATGTCCAGAGGAATTAATCCGCAATCAATCAAGTAATTTCGGGAGGGGGGAAGAGAGGGCATAAAGCCGAACGGTTCTGTCCCCTCCGCCGGAGGCCAGCATTTTTCCGTCCGGGGAGAACGCCACAGCGGCAACATACAGGGCGTGCCCTTTTTCAAGGCGGCTCTTTTCTTTACCGGTTTCAAGGTCCCAAAGACGGACGGTCTCATCCGCGCCACCCGACACCAGGGTTTTTCCATCCGGGGAAAAGGCGAGAGACAGCACCAGATTTTTGTGCCCGGTCAAAACAGCCATCACCTTTCCGGTCGCCACATTCCATAAGCGGATGGTCTGATCCGTACTTCCGGAGGCCAGGATCCTGCCATCCGGGGAAAAGGCCACCGCGTTGACGGCTTTTTCGTGCCCAAGCAAAACCTTCTGCTCTCTCCCGGTCCGGACAAACCATAGCCGGACTTTTTTATCCGAACTCCCTGAGGCCAAGAGCAAACCGTCCGGAGAAAAAGCCACCGCGCGAACCCGCTTTGGATGCCCCAGGACCGCCTTCCGCTTCCCCGTCTCCAGATCCCATAGGTCCGCCGTCCTGTTATAGTTCCCCGAGGCCACGGTCTTTCCATCCGGAGAGACGGCCACCGCGCGCACCAGGTTCGGGTGCTTCATCAGGAAGATCACCCGCCCCGTCGCCAGATCCCAGATCCGTACGGTCTTATCATAGCTTCCGGTAATCAGGCGCTTGCTATCCGGGGAAAAGGCCACTGCCCTGATGATGTCGCTGTGCCCTTTCAGGGACGCCTTTTCCTGGAGAAGGGACCCGCCCTCAACAGCAGTGACAGCAAGAAAGACCCAGAACAAGGCTCCGAAAAGGACAGAGACTCCAGATAATCTTCTTTTTTTTAGTGTGGTCACTCTATCTCCCGGATGTGTTTTGCGCCCGAATGCGCGGGAGGACGAAAAGAGAGGGATGGTAAATACCTAGTGTCGTGTCAACCGCAAAGCGACACCTACATGAAGCCGATAAGCGGCCATCCGCGTTGTTGCGTTCGCTTGAATTATCTACGGATAGTCCTACACTCGCGCGTCTAGCATATGGCCACTTCTCATCGTCCTGAAACCGCCTCTTCACGGTTGACACGACACTAGTGGGTGATGCCTACCTTTATTGTAACACTGCTGTGGGTCACTCTGGGCAGATCGACCGTCATGATATAGGAATTGGCAAGGATTTTAGTCGTTTTGCCGGGGCCGACGTATTTATTCGCCACATTACGGGCGAGAGGCACATTGTTGTCGTCCAGGAGAGAGTAGTAGACATACACCCGCTTTCGGACCTCCGAATTATTACGGATGGTTGCATTCCAAAGAAACTTCGTCTTGCCGCCATTCAACCACACTTCGTCCGAACGCCATTCATGATTTAAAACCTCAACCTTGGAGGCGTCACGGTCCACCGCATCGGTCGCCAGAGGGAAGACCATGACCCCCGCCCCGACTATGACCAGGAAATAAAGGCGCAGCAGCCGACGCAAGCGGCACGGGGTCTCTCTCAAACAAAACCTCACTTCTCAGGCTCCACATCTATCTTCTTTGTCCCCAAGCCAAAAGGCAGTTTTCTTTCCTTTAGGGTGGCGAGTTCCCGGTAGGTATTCTGAAATTGTTTGGTTGAAAGTGCCGGATCACTCAAACGCAGCAGATCTTTCGGGCTCACTCGAATCCAAGACAACTCGGCCAGGTCGGTTGAACCGACCTTCACCCAATGGTGCGGTAACAATTCCTGCATAATCACGTGGTCTAAGCCCCCGTTGAGTTCGATTGCTTTTCGAATTCCCAGCCGCCCCTCCTCCGCCGAGACGCAGCTTCCGATTCCGATATTCATGGGAGGATTTAAAAAGGGAAAAAGTTTGACACGAACCTTGAGCGCGCTGTTCTCAGAGATCACAGATGCCTTAAGCTCCTTCTTCTTTTTCCGCCATTTTTTCTTGGCCACGACCAACTCAAGGGTTGTCGCCTTGTCTCTGTTCTCCGGGGTATTACAATCATAGGGCTCTACTGTTGTGAAGGAGTGCGCTTCGACAGAAAAAAGTACAATAGAAAAGAGAATAATCAAGACCAGGCAGACCCGATCACGACCGTAATTTTGTCTCAAGCCTTTCATTCGCGTAAACAACCTCCCTATTGTGATGTAACAACTTTGCCTGATTTATCGTAACCACTCATGATAGATCATTCTGAGTATGCCCGCAACAAATCAGCACACACCTCATTTCCGCTTCGCGGAGGACTTTTTCGATTCCAGCAAGGCCAGGCGCTCCAGATACTGACGCGCGCTTGTGTTCCCGGGATCAATCTCAATGGTTCGCTCAAAACTCTCAATGGCTCTAAGCTTAAGCAGGTCGCGGTCCCTTTCATCGTTCAACTGCGACGCAAGCATGACCTGGGCTTCACCCAGGGCCAGAAATATTCGCGGTGAGTCCATCATCACCAGCGAAAGGGTCGTATATTCACGAACGGCCTCCAGGTAAAATTCCCCTCTGTAGTAGAGGCGTGCAAGGTGTTCGCGCGCCCCGGACTCATTCGGGTCTGCCTCCAGCAATATCTGCCATTGCTCAAAGGCCTTGTCATAATCCTTGCTTCTCTCATAGATCAGGCCAAGGTTATATTGTGCCTCGGTGAAAGACGCATCATCCGCCAGGGCCTCTTCGTAGACCTTCCTCGCCTTCTCAAACTCTTTCAGCTTGAAATAGCTGGTCCCCAAACCGACCTTGATGACAGGGACCCCAGGGGCCAGCCTATCCGCCTGAAGATAGGCCTCCAGAGCTTCCTGAGTCTTTTCCATACGACTGTACACATGTCCGAGGGAGATAAAAGGATGCTCGTCTTTCGGGGCAAGACGGGCTGATTCCTTAAAGGCTCTTGCGGAATCATCCAGGCGCAAACTGGAAAGGTAGTACCGGCCCAACCAATAGTGGAGGGTCGAATTACCGGGATGATCCAGGATAAGATTTTTGTAAAACGCAATCCCCTGGGGGACCCGTCGCGTCGCCTGGTAGGTCATGTAGAGACCCCGGTGGTATCGATGTTGGCGTGGGCCTAATTTAACCGCTCGGACAAAGCTGATAATCGCATCGTCAAACTGCCTTTGTTTACTTAAAAAAAGCCCTTCTTCAAAGAGCGCGTCCGCCCTATCGTGGGCAGGAGAGGCCAGGAGCATCCCAGGCAGGAGAACAATAAGGACAATCCCTAGAAAAAAAGAGCGCAGGTTTAACATGATGCTTCTTTCACCTCTATCTTTTAATATGAAAAAAATCTATCCCGAGGAAACGTTGATATCGTAGCACCGTAAGGCCTAAAAAACAATAGCCTGGATGCCCAAAGAACCGGGAAAAGACCTGGGATAAGACGCTCTTCGTGGGTCGTCGCCCCGTCTCACCAAAGCAGAACAGACCCGAAGCGGGTCTCGGGATCGGGAACATTGAGGGGGCCCTGATTAAGTCTGGGTTGCGTTTTTCAGGAGATAAAATGTTTCGCTTCAAGGCGCAAAATGCAGAGAACAACCTGCTATTTTCAAAATTTGTAACGCAGAAGCGGGACCTTTTAGCCCTGAAAAAAATTCATGACTTATTCAGAGCTCCCTTAAGGGGGGGGTCTACTTGCCTCTGGTTTTATCGAGGTGTTTTACCTTGGCGTCAATAAAATCCTTATGGGAAAATTTCAGGCCGAAAGCAATCGCCCGGACCTCTTCGACTTCGGTATGAGCCAGGTCATCGTCCGCACCGGCCATGTCGAAAAGGCAGTCCAGGAGTTGTCGGCGCTGTTCGACATTGCTCTTCTCGTAAAATTCCCTAGTGAGGCGAAAGCGGTCCAGGCCTTTGGAGGCGGTCTCCCGCACAACCGACAGGATCAGTTCAACCGCCTCCTGATCGAAACCGGCGACCTCTTTCAGTTGCCGTTTCAGTACGGTCAATTCCACTTCCGAGGTGCCATTATCTATCGATGCGATGTGAGAAAGAAGTCCGGCAAAAAGAGAGGCATAGGCCAGCTTCTCCGGATCGGCTTCCAGGCTCAGTTTTTCCCGTTCAAGTTTCCGGCGCACCTTGAAGAGAATCCGGTTATTGAGAAAATCGTGCAGTTCTTCCTTCCGCTGAGACGTCTCACCCGGCTTGAAGACCGTTTCCCGGAAAAGCCCTCCAATCCGGCTCATGAGCGAGGATGCCGGCCCGCTTTCCTTGAAAATAGCGGTACACTGTTTAAGAAAGGCCTGCTCCTCCGGGCGTGTCTCTCCATCTGCCGCCATGATCCCTTCAAGGGCCGCGATGACTTCTTTGCGCTCCTGGGATCCACCCAGATGAAGAACAAAATCCTTCACCAGGGCCTCCGCTTCATCAGGCGGAATCGGGTCTTCCATATACATCTCGACCTTGGCCCACTCTTCCCCCGTTAAATCGAATTTAAAGATAAAATCCTTCAGAAAATTCAATTCCTCATTGCTGATCTCTCCATCGGCCCAGGCCAGGGCAATGAGCACCCGAACCAGAGAAAATTGCTTTTCTTTTGAAACCTTTCCAACTGACACGTCTGCTCCTTTTCATTTTTTTCGTATTTTGCGTGAATTAGGGAACCTCTGAATAAGTCTGGGTTGAGTTTTTCAGGAGATAAAATATTCCGATTCAAGACGCGAATCGCAGAGAATAGCCCGCTATTTTAAAGATTTGCAACGCAGAAGCGGGGAATTTTAGCCCTGAAAAAGCGAGTCATGACTTATTCAGAGGTTCCTTAGTTCCAGAGAATAGCTATCTAACGGACCTCTGTCAATAAGAAACCGGTGCCGCAGTTTCCCATCACAGCCCATGGGAGCAGGTTGGAGAAATAGCGTTTGACTTTAAATGTTCTTTTAAGGTGTAATTGGCCGACCGTCAGGAGAGTAGAAAATGGATAGGGTCGTTTTCGCTCTGTTGGGAGGTTTCACGCTCCTCCTGAGCGTGCTCCTGTTCAGGGCGTTAAAAAAAGGGAAGCCGGAGAATGATGCGGCACTGGGTCTGATGCAGCAGCAGCTTGATCAGCTCCGTCAACAACTCGCAGTCTCCCTTACAGAAAACACAAAATCGATGCAGGAACAGATCACGCAGATGACCACACAGGTCAACAGCCAACTGAACTCGGTCAACCAGCAATTGTCGACCGCGACCGGACAGATCGGAAACCGTCTGGATCATGCCGCCCGCGTCGTCGGAGAAGTCAAACAAAACCTGGGAGAAATGGCGAAGGCGACGCAACAGGTCTATGACGTCGGGAAGGACATCGCCAGCCTTCAGGAGATCTTACGGGCACCGAAGCTGAGAGGAAACCTTGGAGAACTTTTCCTGGGCGAGTTACTATCCCAGGTCCTGCCGCCGACGCAATACACATTACAATACCGATTCAAGAGCAATGAGGTGGTCGATGCCGCGATCCGCCTGGGCCCGGGTCTGGTGCCCGTTGACGCCAAGTTTCCACTTGAAAACTTTAAAAAAATGATTGAAACAGTCAGTGACGATGAGAAAAAGACCCACCGCAGAAAATTCCGGGCCGATGTCAAAAAACAGATCGACCAGATCGCCTCAAAATACATCCTTCCCGATGAAGGAACTTATGACTTCGCGTTAATGTACATCCCTGCGGAAAATGTCTATTATGAGACAATCATCAGAGATGAGACCTTCGGCGATGAAAATGCCCTCTGCAGCTATGCCCTTGCGAAGCGGGTTGTGCCGGTCTCTCCCAACTCTTTCTACGCTTATCTCCAGGTGATTGTTCTTGGCTTCAAAGGGCTTCGTATCGAAAAGTCGGCACAGGAAATTCACCAGCGGCTTCTACATTTAAGCGGTGATTTTCATCGGTTTAAGGAAGACTTCGAGGTCATCGGGCGGCACCTCTCTAATACAAAGGGAAAATACGAGGAGGCCTCCAAAAAGCTAGATCGCCTGGGCGGCCGCCTCCTGAGCGTCGACGAGGACCGCCCCGAACCTGAGGTTGCCCCGCCTGAAGAAAAAAGGATCAAATCGGTCCTGCTTGAGGAATCACAGCTAACCAATAATGATGGACTCGTAAAAAGTCGTCACTCCGGTGCGACCCGGAAACCGGAGCCAAGGTAACAAGCTATAAGGCTGGAATTCCGGCTTTCGCCGGAATGACGGGAAGTGCTTTTCAAACTTTTTAAGAGACCGCCATCCGTCAATTAAGGAGGCCTTTGAATGTCAACACCAGAACAGCAGGTCCAGATACAGATTGAAATTGATGACGCGACCTCTCAGGGAATCTATGCCAACATGGCGCTTCTCGCGCATACAGAAACCGAGTTTGTGATTGATTTTGTCTACATTCAACCCCAGACGCCCAAGGCAAAGGTCCGGGCGCGGATTCTCTCCAGCCCCGCCCACACCAAGCGCCTCCTCATGGCTCTGCAGGACAATATCCGGCGTTTCGAGGATAAGTTTGGTGAGATCAAGGCCCCGAGCACACCCGAAAAAGATAAGCCGCAGTATCAGGGACACTATCTCTAAGGAGGTAACCCTCCAGCACACCCCTCTTTTTACTCCATGGCGGCGTTGCTGTGGTGCTCGAATCCTCACGTATACTACTACGTTGCGGTTCTGTGCTCCTCGGGCCTTGCCCTGAAGCAAAATTGTGGCATGCTGAATAGTTACCGAGGAGCACATTCAACAATGAAGTTAGAAGGAAAGGCCGTCCTCATCACAGGAGCCGCGCGGCGTATTGGAAAAGCCATTGCCTTGTCTGTGGCCGGAAAGGGCGCCAAAGTCGCCATTCACTACAATCAATCCAGGGATGAGGCCAGACAGCTTGTCGAAAAGATTGCAGAAAAAGGGGGAGAGGCCTTCGCCGTTCAGGGCGACATTCGAGAGGTGGCGGATTGTGAACGGATCGTCAGGGAATGCTGTGAAAGGTTTGGCGGAATAGATGTCCTGATCAATAACGCCTCGGTCTTCTTCAAAACCCCGCTTTTTCAAGTCAATGAACAGGACTGGGATACAACATTTGACGCCAATTTAAAGGGCGGCTTCTTCTGCGCTCAGGCGGCCGCGAGGGAGATGCAAAAAGGGGGTGGAAAAATTATCAATATCGCCGATTGGTCCGGACTCCGCCCCTATAAAAACTACATCCCCTACTGCATCTCAAAGGCCGGCGTGATTGCCATGACGAAGGGATTGGCCCGCACGCTGGCGCCGAAAATTGAAGTCAATGCCATCGCCCCCGGCCCTGTACTCGCGGCAGATGACTTTGATGATAACGATAAGGAAACAATCATCCGGCACACCCCGCTCGGAAGGTTCGGCGCCCCGGAGGATATCGTCAATGCCGTCCTCTTCCTCCTGGAGGGGACAAATTTCATGACAGGGTCGACGATTATCATCGACGGAGGAAGGCTCATTTCTTAAAAGGAACGATTCAGCGTGCCACTTATTTTGGCTTCGCGAGGATCCGAGCACCACAACAACGCAGGCATGGAGTAAAAGGGGGGTGCGCTGGATCGCTCCTAAAAGGGAAGGATAGAATCGTCTATGTACAAGGTTACGCGCACCATTGAATTCTGTTATGGTCATCGCCTCTTAAACTACAAGGGCAAATGCCGTCATCTCCACGGTCACAATGCGAGAGTGGAGATCGAACTCTACGCCGAAGACCTCGACGCACTCGGCATGGTTCGGGATTTTGAAGTGATCAAAAAAGTCGTGCAGGTGTGGATTGATGAAAACCTGGACCACAAGATGATCCTGTGTAAAGACGACCCCTTGATCCCTGTACTGAAAGACCTGAAGGAGAGCCACTTCATTATTGATCAGAATCCAACCGCGGAGGTGATCTCTAAATTAATCTACGACTATGCCGCCTCACAAAAGCTTCCGGTCTCTGAAGTCCGCCTGTGGGAGACGCCGAAGTCGTATGCAACATACCGAAGGTAGAACGTGTGTAACGATCCATCACGCCCCTCTTTTTCTCCATGGCTGCGTTGCTGTGGTGCTCGAATCCTCACGTAGCACCACTACGCTGCGGTTCTGCGCTCCTCGCGCCTTGCCCTGAATAAAAATAGTGGCATGCTGAATCATTCCACGAACCTTTTTCAATAGAAACATAAAAAACAGTTGAAAACTTGCAGGATTTTACTATATGTTGTTTAGTTTTTATAATACCAAACAGGATTTGTAACCATAAATAGAGGAGCATGAATATGACGACTGCACTTAATCAGGATTGTAAGGTGGCCGACCTGGGTCTGGCGGACTGGGGACGACGGGAGATCACTCTCGCTGAAGGGGAAATGCCCGGATTGATGAACCTCAGAAAAAATTATGAAAAAGAGCAGCCTCTTCAGGGCGCTCATATTATCGGCTGTATCCATATGACGATTCAGACCGCCGTATTGATCGAAACACTTCGCGCCCTGGGTGCAGAGGTACGTTGGTCCTCCTGCAACATATTCTCCACTCAAGATCACGCCGCGGCTGCCATCGCCGCTGCCGGTATTGCCGTTTATGCCTGGAAGGGGCAAACAGAAGAAGAAAGCGCATGGTGTATTGAACAGACGATTCTCAAGGACGGAAAACCGTGGAACGCCAATATATTGTTAGATGACGGGGGTGACCTCACCGCGATGGCGCACGAGAAATATCCGGAAATACTTGGAAAAGTCCATGGAATAACGGAAGAAACCACAACCGGGGTCCACCGGCTGTTCGACATGATGGCAAAAGGTGAGCTGAAGGTTCCTGCAATCAACGTTAACGATTCTGTCACCAAATCTAAAAATGACAATAAATACGGCTGTCGCCACAGTTTAAATGATGCCATTAAACGTGGAACAGACGCGCTTCTTTCTGGTAAGAAAGCCCTCGTTGTGGGTTACGGTGATGTCGGCAAGGGTTCTGCCCAGAGCTTGAATCAGGAAGGGATGATTGTAAAGATCTCTGAGATTGATCCGATCTGCGGCATGCAGGCCTGCATGGACGGCTTCGAAGTTGTTTCTCCTTATAAAGATGGAAACAACACAGGCTCGGCTGAAGGCCTCGATAGGCAGATGCTGGGAAAGATCGATCTGATCGTCACAACAACCGGCAACGTAAATGTATGTGACCGTCATATGCTCGCCGGCGTTAAGCGAGGGGCGATCGTTTGCAACATCGGCCACTTTGATCTTGAGATCGATACCAAATTTATGCGTGACAACTGGAGATGGGAAGAGATAAAACCACAGGTCCACAAAATCTACCGGTCCGATGATACTGAAGATTATATACTTCTTCTCTCTGAAGGACGACTTGTCAACCTGGGCAACGCAACCGGTCACCCATCCCGCATTATGGATGGTTCCTTCACGAATCAGGTCCTCGCGCAGATGTTACTCTACAAGGAAAAGTGGGCAGACAAGTCGAAGTCAGAACGTGAACCTGTTTATGTAAAGGTGCTTCCCAAAAAATTGGACGAAGAAGTTGCAGCTGAAATGGTAAAAGGTTTTGGGGGGGTGATTACAAAAATGACCCAACAACAATCCGAATATATCAGTACGCCCATCCAGGGCCCGTTTAAGCCTGAAACGTACCGATACTAAGGCGGCACACCCATCTAAGTCTCCATGGCTGCGTTGCTGTGGTACTCAAACCCTCGCGTATAGACGCATACGCTCCGGGTTTCCGTTCCTCGCGCTTTACCCTGAAGGCTTATCTAGGCGTGCTGAACGGGTTACGAAAGACTATAAATAGGAGAGGAGTTGGATGAGGGTATCGCGGAGCTTTTTCCGTTCGACCACCATGTCGATTGAGCCGTGTTCGAGGAGAAACTCTGCTCGCTGGAAACCCTCCGGGAGCTGTTCTTTGATGGTCTGTTCGATGACACGTGGACCGGCAAACCCGATAAGAGACTTTGGTTCGGCGATGATGATATCACCCAGCATTGCAAAGCTCGCCGTGACCCCTCCAAAGGTTGGATCGGTCAACACAGAGATGTAGGGCACCTTTGCCTCCTGAAGCCTGGCAATGGCCGCACTCGTTTTTGCCATCTGCATGAGGGAAAGAACACCCTCCTGCATTCGCGCCCCGCCTGAGGCTGAAAAGAGAATGATCGGGTGACGGGCCTCCGTTGCCCGTTCAATGCCCCGGGTCAACTTCTCGCCGACAACCGACCCCATACTCCCGGCCATAAAACTAAAATTAAACACCCCCACGACCACAGGCCGGCGGTTGATTCTGGCCGCACCGATAACCAGTGCGTCCGAATGTCCCGTTTTCTCCTGATTTTTTTTGATCCGGTCTTTGTATCGAACGGAATCTTTGAAGTCGAGTGGATCACATGAGGAGAGAGATTTATCCCACTCCGTGAGCAGCCCTTCATCGACAATCATGTCGATCCTCTCATGGACGGAAATCGGAAAGTGATAGTCGCACTTCGGGCAAACCTTCCCATTGCGACCCAGTTCTTTCCGGTAGATCACCCCGCGGCAATTATTACACTTGATCCAGAGTCCTTCCGGAATCTTGATCTTCTTGGTTTCGCTGTCAAGGTTTTTTTCTTTCATAAACCAAGGCATGCACTGCCTCCGAAAAGCTCACAAAAAACCACCGAATATCTCGGCTTTAGATAAGGCCACGACCCTACAACAATATGTCTACAACCCGGTGGCTTGTTTAATTTTATCCACCATGTCTGTCTTTTCCCAGGTAAACTCTGGGAGGTTTCGACCGAAATGCCCATAGGCGGCCGTTTTTTTGTATATGGGTCTGCGTAGATCCAAATGCTCAATAATGCCTTTGGGTGTCATTGGAAAAAGGTCTCTAACCACCTTGACCAGCTTTTCATGATCTACTTTTCCCGTTTCTTTGGTATCAATCAAGACAGATACCGGATCCACTACGCCGATAGCGTAAGCCAACTGAACTTCACAACGATCAGACACCCCCGCCGCAACCAGATTTTTGGCAATATACCTCGCCATATAAGAAGCGGAACGATCTACTTTACTGGGGTCTTTCCCCGAAAAAGCGCCCCCTCCATGGCTTCCAACCCCGCCATAGGTATCCACAATAATCTTACGACCTGTCAATCCGGTATCCCCCTGGGGTCCGCCAACGACAAAACGACCCGTTGGGTTAATATGATAGATCATACTGTCATTATCGATGAGTTCCTCGGGAATAACCGGACGAATCACATTTTCGATGATATCTTCTCTGAGATCTTTCAGTGAGATTTCAGGACTGTGTTGTGTTGACACGACGACAGTCGAAACTCGGACCGGCTTCCCATCCCGATACACCACGGTCACCTGGGTTTTCCCATCAGGCCGAAGATATGGAAGGATATCCGTCTTTCTCATTTCTGCCAACCGTTTGGTCATCTTATGTGCCAGCATGATCGGCATGGGCATCAATTCCGGTGTTTCATTTGTCGCATAACCAAACATTAAACCCTGGTCTCCTGCGCCACCCGTATCCACTCCCATGGCGATGTCCGGAGATTGACTGTGTATAGAGGTAATGACCGCACAAGTTTCATAATCATAGCCATATTTGGCACGGGTGTAACCGACTTCTTTAATGGTTTCACGAACAATATCCGAAATTTCAACATAACAGGATGTCGAGATCTCTCCGGCAACAAATGCGAGACCGGTTGTGACCATTGCTTCACAAGCAACCCGTCCTTTCGGATCCTGGGCCAGGATCGCATCCAGGATTGCATCCGAGATCTGGTCCGCTATCTTGTCGGGATGCCCTTCCGTGACTGATTCAGATGTAAATAAAAAATTCAGACGGCTCATCGACTTCTCCTTGAATTATAAATCATACCTAAAGTTCAAATTTTTAAAAAATCTATTGAAATCATATAATGAAAAGGGGTGAATGCAAAGACTCTGCACCCACCCCTTTAACACTCATTACTTCAATGCCAATTACTTCTCTGGCAATGCGTCAGGTTCTTTGTAGTTAATTGCTGCTTTTCTTGCCCAAACCAGGCAACCGAAGATTATGCCGAACACAATCGGCGGCACAATGTAAACGTTTGTCGGAACGGGCGGCTCCATCATGAGGTAGTAAAAGGTCGAAAGCGCCATTCTTCCACCGGTTTCACCTGCATCGCCATCCCAGGCAAAGAAGGTAATCGGGATATTCACCCCGTTCACCAATTGCGCAGACTTCTCCTTGTCATCCGTCAAAAGGGCCCGTTTCATAATCACCTGCCAACGGCCGTCTGTCCACTTGGCATAGACGACCTTGACGTTGTCGCTGCCTTCTCGCAGTACAACTTTGTCAATGCCATGCCCTTCATATTCCTTTGCGGTGCCATCCGACTCCCACTTCCAGAGATCGACGCCGCGTTTTTCATCCCCATGGATGAAATACCACTTTGCAGGCGGCGGAATATCCTGCCATGCCTGTCCGAACTGAATCGCAATTCCATCGTTATAGACGCCATTTGGAAGCTCATTGACATTTTTTAAGGGTCCGCGTGCGCCGTCGATTTCGTGGGTAAACTGTGTCGTTGCGATTGCAGGGAAGGCCTCAGACTGCAAGCGATTCATATCATAAACCGCTTCTCCGTCTGGGTCCAGATGACTTTCGGTGCGATCATCCCACTCGAAAAGAATGGCAACCTCTTTATCGTCATAAAGGGAGGTTACTCGAATGTCATCAATGGTGCGAATGAAGTGACGCGGAGGCTGAATGATCTGACTCGCCAAGCCGACATACTGGGGCGGCAGGACGTTCCACTTCTCATCGTTCGGATCGGAGGGCGTACCGCCTTCCTCTATGAATTTGGACTTAATGACAAACCCGATGGAGGGTTTTCCGGAGTTCGGATCAAGCGGATATTTAATCTTTGTGAGAGAAATCACAAAATTGGCCACATGCCAGCGCTCTTCTTCCGACAACTCATCTGCAAAGGAAGGCATCGGCGTGCCGTTCAGACCGGTCGAGACCTCACGGAAGATATTGCGCGGATTGTATGGATCTCTACGATTTCCGCGGAGATTCCAAGGTTTTTGAAGGTTTGCCGGAAAGATCGGAAAGCCCCAATCGCCCCTCTGCGTCAGATTGCCATTCCCTCGGCCTTCTTGACCGTGACATTCGACACACTTTGCCTTGTTCATGTAGATATCGCGGCCCAACTCGATACTTTCCGGTGAGGAAGGGATCTGTGTTCCGTAACTGATCACGGTAATCTCTTCATCCGGATCATCGAATTCGCGATCCTTGACTAATTCCTTCTTAATGAAGGCAATGGCCGCCTTCATCTCTTCGTCTGTCAGGATTCCCGCCCAGGGAGGCATCACGGATCCCTGGAGACCGTGTCGAACGGTATTCAGCAAATCCTCGTCAGTCGGCAACTCTCCGCTGCCGGTATGACGAATTTTAAAGGTGCCCGCATTGAAGTTTCTGGGTTTTGTGACGAGACGAATTGCAGAAGGTCCATCTCCTGCCCCATCCGGCCCGTGACACCAGACACACTTCTTGAAATACACCGTCTTGCCCTTGTCAATGGTACCACCATCTTCCTTTGCCGGCTTGTAGGTTCCGGGCGCTGGTTCGATGGGGGCAGGTCCGATTCGCATAATCTGAGCATCCGCAATCCCGCCAAGTCCCAGGAGTGAAAATACCGATACTGCGACAAGAGCGGCCCATTTCTTTCCTCTGCTCTTTTCGATCTTTCTTATCATTTTAATAAATCCCCCTCTTAAAAATTATAAATTTCAAGCACCGGGTATGCACTTAACCCCAGGTTCTCGGGAAGAATCCGGTATGCCAGTATTCAAAGACAATGACCTTCCAGATCTCATTTGTGGTCAAATGCTTTTCCCACGGAGGCATGGCCGACGCCCAAGGGAAGGCCTCACGGGAAAGATCAGGGCCACCTTTGGCGACCCGCCAGAATACGAAGGTCTCCTGAAGCTGGGCGATCGTTCCCGGATCGGCAAAGTTTGCTGGAATCGGGTTAAAGGCAAAAGCGAAGGGTCCACGACCATCCAGATTATCTCCGTGACAGAAGAAGCAGCCCGCTGTTCCAAAAAAGACAACCCCCCCATCTCTCACTTCTTGAAGAAACCTCGGAACATCACCTGTCCAGGAATTTCCTCCAAAATATTTGCTCTCATCTCCCACCTTCAAATACTCCCCGTCATCCCCAATACGAAAGGGGTTTTCTGCGGTTTGAAGGGTGACCAGTTTTTTGTGGACATTGATGCTGGCCGGTGGGGCAGGGTGAACCGTCCGCAACTCAATCGGCTCACCAAATGAAGGCAGCATCGTATTGTAGGTTTGTGCCGCGATCAAACCCGGTAAAATAAGGAAGGTTGCATAACGACTCATTTTAGCCTTGGTATGATCATCCCGAAGCATCGATGCAATCGGCCGGGAGAAATCTTCCCAGGATTCCACGGTGAGCGAACAATATAGCAAAATCACCAGAGTACAGACACCCATGTACATCGCCAAGAGTGAAAATGGGATCGGTGGCTGAAGAATGACCCTGAAATTAACATAGGCCATGATCCAGAGAATGGGTCCCTGAATGAGCTTAGGGATTTTTATCCCCATCTTATCTTTTGCAATCCAGCCTAAAAAGATTGCCCCAAGGACCAAGCCTGCCTCGATCACCAGGGCGAAGGTTCCGGCGTCGATGAATCCGGTCGCGCCTCCTCCCGCCCAAGCAACGACAGGCAAGACCAGGAGCATCATTAGAACCTGTGTCAGCACTGTTTTTTTCTTATTATTAAACATATTCTGCCCTGCCTCCCGTTATCGTTCATTCATTCGACTATAAGACTATAACTTCGGTACCACTCTTGCGAAATCTACTTTAAGGAGGGAGGAGCCATTCCCGGTTCCTCCCTCCTTAAACGTATCTGTCTACTTTTAGGACAAGTCCCCGCTTTTTCCATCACCAAGCGAAGCTTCCGGAGGAGGAAGAATTGACCCCTCTTTTTCATTCGGCAGACGATCCAACTCATCTGCAATTGCCTTGGCAATATCCTGATTCAGGAGATGATCCACCATCACGTCAAGACCCGACACTGTAAACTTGTGTCTGAAATCTTTGAGCATATCATCTGCGAAGCCAGGGACAATAAAGGCACCTGGGTCCATGATTGATTCAATCACGTACTCCCTCGGCGTCGTTGCATGGGCTTTCCCTGCTTTCACCGCCTTCTTATATTCCGCAGACTTGATCCGGTTCGGGGCATTGGTTTTTTCGATCAACAAAGGCCCGATCATGCCGGTCTTTGCGATGGAGATTCCGGGAATTTTATGACAGGCGTAGCAGGTCATCTCTTTCACGATCTCTTCTGCCGTCATGCTACCCAAGGCAACAGGAGGTCCTTTTGGCTTGTCTTCTTCCTCTTCTTCCCCATCCGTTTCCTCAGCCTTCAGCTCTTTCCCCCAATAGCCTTCCCAGGATTCCACAGCCGTCCATTTACTTTCATCCCCATCCCGCAATTGCAAGAAGGAAACCACGGCAACGATCTCGGTATCGGCCAATTCAATTGGCGGCTTGTTGATGATCGGCATTGGGCTGACCGTGTCGTTCGTCCCTTTCAGTCCATACCCCATGACTACAAAGCAGTTGGGGCAGTACTCCGATTCGATGAGATACTCTCCCCCCGGCTTCGCATGCGGGATGATGCCTGAGTTCTTCTCACCGTTCTTATGCAGTTCCTTGAATTCAGCATACCGCGGCTCCAGAGGCCTTTCATGAGATCGCGCCTCTTCACTCATCTTCAGAAGCGGATCAGGCGTATCCGGTTTTTTAAGAGCCAACAGATTCGGACAACGATCCGCTTTCTGCTCCATAAAGAAGCGATGACAGAGCGGGCATTGCCCCTTGCCGATCGGACCTTCTCCCTTTGCCAGTACGCCGAGAGGATCGTTTGATCCAAAGATAATCTTCTCTCCCATGACCATCAACTGGTCCGGCGTGATGCTCGAAACATCAATGATTTCTGCGGCCTCGGGCGCATCCCCCCGAATCTGCGGCAACCAGTTTGTGTATCCGGCAAAGGCACCGAGAATAAACATGTACCAAAGCGCAACTTTTATGACGATCGTT
Organism: Candidatus Manganitrophaceae bacterium; assembly: GCA_012960925.1. NCBI lineage: Bacteria > Pseudomonadati > Nitrospirota > Nitrospiria > Candidatus Troglogloeales > Candidatus Manganitrophaceae > Candidatus Manganitrophaceae bacterium. The sequence goes on along the minus strand of DUAG01000072.1, from coordinate 18,205 downwards.
CCAGCACCTTTTTTCTTAGCCATACTCTTCTCCTACCCCCTCTTTAAAAAAGGGGGCCGATTAAATCGGCCCCCGCACACTGTAATAAATTAATGACTTGGCACCGGAACAGCCTCTCCTGCACCAGCCGTTGCCTTTACCGGTGCTTTCTGACCGGCAAGAGAGCTGAGCCAGAAGACAAAGAGCAGCATCGTCCAGAAGAGCAGTACATTCAGCGAATTAATATTGCCAGCATAGCCGACCGGATTCGTGAACGCCCAAGGAGAATTGTCCCGCATAATCTCATTGACATGCCAATGGAGGCGAACAGACGAACGAAGGTAGCCCATCACGGCCATCGTCCAGGTAAAGGCGACCGCCAGAAGGAAGAGGGCGTAGGCCCCCCGGACCGACATCTTGCCCCAACGTATTGGAGCGACCTCTGTTGACCCTGCAAGCATCTTGGTATTCACCGTCACCCCGACAAAGAGACAGGTCAGAGTTGAAAGGACCTGGGGTACAGAGAGACCGATTCGGACATTCGCCGGGATGAAGTAGCCATAGATCCCGAGGAAGACGATGTTGACTGCTGCCAGGGCGAAGAGGAGGATGAGGAAGCAATTGCCCTTCCATGCCCATGCCACTTTGATATTCCGGTTCGCACGCTGGTAAAGACAGAAGGTCAACACGGTCGTCGTAATCATCATGTTAATCGCCGTGTTTTTCGCCGACATTACCCCGTAGTTTCCTACAACCGGATGCTGTTGCCCTCCCATTGCCTTCAACTCCGCCGGGGTCATCACCAAGGTATGCGGTGTGAGCCAGGAGATGGTTGAAATGACCAGGATCGCAAGGAGAAACTTAAATGCCGGATAGTAGCGCTCTGCGCCCGGCATCCGCCCCATGGCCTGGAAGAGATAGTAGTTGACCGTTATGAAGAGGGTCGCGATCATTGTTGCCTGCATGATGAAGACCCAGGCGAGAAGACCGCCCATCAGGGTAATCCCCATCTGCTGTCGATAGGCATAGATCTCTCTCATCAGCCAGTATCCGGCAAAGGGCAGCGGAATCAGATTGAGAATACCCATGAACATGGCGATATAACTCATCCAGTCATAATGGGCTTTCTCTTCTGCCGTCTTGGCGGAAAGGAAACGGAAGGCCGCATAGGCACCAACCACCCCGCCCCCGAAGGCCGCGTTTCCGAGAATACGATGAATCACGATAGGGACCATCAGCGGAGTATGGATGACCTTCCAGATATCGCCCAGAAAGCGCCCGGACTCATCGACACCCGCAGGGGACATCATGAACCCAATCCAGGTATTGGCCATCACCATCAGGATGATTCCAATTGAGTTCAGAATAAGACTGAGACCCAAATGTGTCCACTTCCAGTTTCCGTTTCCATCGTTCATTGCATCCCAGCCGTAGTAGTAAACGTAAAGGACGCCACTCTCCAGGATGAAGAGCAGTGCGTAGATATGCATCACCGGTCTGAAGATACTGGCCAGGTAACCGAAGAATCCGGGATAGAGTGCCAGGAAGGTGAAGATGAGTATCCCGCCGAGAATCGCCGTAACCGAATAGGCGGTCAGACTGATCTTCATCATTTCGTGACCCAGATCATCAAACTTCTTCCCGACCTTACGATCCTTTGAAAGCGCTCCGATTAACTCCATCACAAAAACAAACATCGGGACGGCCAGGACAAAGCTACCGAAATAGAGATGCTGCTGGTTCGATATCCAGAGGATCGTTCTGCTCTGGTAATCGCCGTAGGTCCCATAACTATCCGGATAGACCAACTCCGGCGCGGGAGGCCCCGCGATGATACCAAACTCGTTCACCCCCTTGTACTGCTTGTCTTTGGCCTTCGCCCCAATCTCCCCTTCTTTGGGACCTTCCTCACCCTCCGCAACCGCCTCTTCCTTGCCTTGCGCGGCAACATCCATCTGAGCAAATGGGAGAAGGAGAAGCATCCCAATCATACTCAGCAGGATCAAAGCCCCTACTTTCTTTTTCTTATTATTAACGCTTAACATCTTCGTTACCTCCCAAAAAGGGTTATTTTACTTTATATATTTTCTATTCTTAAATAACAAAATACGTTTTACATACAGCATATTGCTTACTCATTAAAACTTAAACTATCGTGGCGAGATCAAGCCCATCACGATACACATTTACTTATACGGGTAGGGCAGGTTCTGAATTGGCACCATCAAGGTCCAGTTCAACGCGACGAGATAATAGAAACCAATCCCCGCAAAGGCCATAATAAAAAATCCGATCTTTGCGCCCATTCCAATCTCTTGACTCTGGTCTTTTTCTGACATTTTGCGTCCCTTTCGCTCACTTAATTATAGATACGTTAACTATTCATCTCGTACGTCAATATCCACCAGACCGGCAGATTATCAGCCGTGGAGGCCCGGCGGAACACTTCCGATCATCAAGAAATAGCAAATCCACCAGAAGAAAGCCAGACAAACATAAAAGACCCTCTTCCCAATCTTATTGTCGACTACTTCTGTCTCTTCTGCACCCTGCGCCATTACCAAACCCCCTTTTACGGTTTATATTTATATACTTGTAGTAAATGTCGGGAATATATCTCAAAAAATAAAGCTTGTCAAGGAAAAAGTACCCAAGAAAAAAGGTCCAAAACAGCCTCGTTGAGGCCTTGACTTTTTTTTTATTGATGTGCTAGTATTTATGCGATAACGTGTTAAGTGAATGTTCAATAGGAGGCCGCCACATGGAACTCCCGAAGCCACAGAAAGATGCACCTTACTACTCCCATAAAACTGCTCCGCTGTTTGACATGCTCGTCATCGTCGGGATGGTGTTTAACGCCTTCATGGCCGTCTTCGTAGCGCTTTACTGGCTGGATCTCGTCTGATTTCCAGCAACCTGACTGATTTGACGCGCGCATCGGAATCCCATTGTTGTATCCCGATAAAAAGGAAACATCTTCATCCGCGACGTCGTTCTCCCTGAAAGATGGCCGTCGTTCCACGACCCCCCTCTCATGACCTTCATTTCATCACGATCCGGCCCTTTCGGGTTTCTCGACGGGGCATGGCGAAAATAGTCCTCCATGTACCAATCCTGAACCCATTCCCGCGCATTTCCCGCCATATCGTAGAGGCCATAAGGGCTTTTGTCTTTCTCGTGTGAGCCGATAATCGCTGTCAGGATACCTGCGTCTTCGTCACCGACAAAATTTGCAGCCGTGGGTTCATACTCCCCCTGCCAGGGCCAGACAGCGCCCTCGACCCCTCGCGCCGCCTTCTCCCACTCCGCCTCAGTCGGCAGACGCTGTCCCACCCACTTGCAATATTCATAGGCATCTTCCCAACCAATATAGACGGCAGGCTGGTTTGGATGATTCAGCAGTTCAATATCCGTCACGTAGCGCGAGAGGGGGGTGCGGTGATTCGTCATCTTTACAAACCTGGCATAATGAAATTGGGAAACCTCATACTGATTGATCTCAAAAGCGTCCAGGTAGACGGTTCGTCTCGGCTTTTCATCCCAGCTTCCCTCATCACTCCCCATAATAAAATCTCCTGCCGGGATTACGATCATCGGATTCTCCATCGGAGACTCCGACGCACCTATCTTGGCAAGCGGGATCGCGTCTTTGTCCCCTCTAAAACTTGACATCAGACCAAGGAACCCGACAAAGGAAAGCCCGAAGACAAACCAGAGCCATGCTTTAATAAATTCTTTACCCATCACCACTCCTTAGATCAGCATCATACCATTCTGATCTGAATCTAGCACAAAACGATTGTTTAAATCAAAACCGCCGAAGGCTGGCGCGAGACCCATCCGCCTGTAATACTGCGTTATCGGCCAAAGCGCTCCTCAACGTACGGTGAGTACGTCTCGATCTCCCTTTGGCCTCTGGCCTTGTCTTCCAGACGACTTGACGGTTTTCACGATGTCTAGAGAAACTGAGGGGGGACAATCAACGATAAGACAATAATTATGAATTGATTAGGGTCCGAAGGAATAATGGAGTGTTGAGACAATATCGGCCTCGCCTTTTGAAAAGAGGCTGAAATCTCCCTGAAAAAGAATCGTGATGATGTCCCCATGGTGAAGGGGCTTCGGGATGACTTTGTCCTCTCCAAGAAGGAAGTCCGATGTTTTTAGAAGAGCTTGCTCGTTCAGCCAGACCTGGATGACGATATTTGTTGGTGGGATCTTCCCTACTTCGCCCACCAGAGAAGGCGCCCCTTTTCCGGAGAGGAGAAGCTTCCCTCGCAAGTTCTTTCTCTCTCCTGAAAGAATCACCATCAAGTCAAACTTCACCCTTCCTCTAATGGTTGCAATCGGCGCGATGAAGTCGTTTGGATCTGAGTCTTTTGTCGACATCCGACCGGTAATATGGATCGCTCCCTCGTTTATTTCCAGACCGATTATTCCGGAGGCCTCCCGTTCATTTCCCGCCCGGTCTCTCACGCCTGTTTCCAGTTTTTCCGGAAACAGGGCCGGCACATCCAGGACGGACTCCCTTCTATTTCCAGGGCCTCCCCCAAAGCTATGATTTGCGATGGCAGAAATTGATGCAGATCGAATGTCAGGAGAGATTGACCAGTCGGCGGCTTCCACGAGCCGCAAGCCGACTAAATTTCCAAGAAAATAAATAAAGACGATCAGAATGATTTTGAAGTGTTGCTGAGATAACATATTCTCCTCCAGACACAAATTTTTTCTTTTATCCCATATAAGGCCCGTTAATGGGTCTTGACCCCCCCCTCATGAACCTCTTATAATGCCCCATCATGAAACAATTTATTTCCAACAAACGCGCCTTCGCCCCTATCATCTTAGCACTTTCCCTCTCAGGCTGCTTTCTGAAGATCCCTCCTCCCGCTCCTCCCACCGGCATGGTTACTGTTCCAGGCGGAGAGTTTATCCAGGGGAGTAACAAGGTGGATGCCGAGCAGCAATCCAGCGAGTTGGGAACCCGAAAACCATGGTATCTCGATGAACACCCGGAGAGAACAGTAAAACTTCCCCTCTTTTACATCGACCGCTATGAGATCACAAACACAGAGTACAAGGCCTTCATCGATTTTACCCGAGCACGACCCCCCGTTTCTTTTCTCGGACGCAGTATTCCTCCCGGGCGGGAGCACTATCCGGTTACCGATATCAACTGGTATTCGGCAGAGCGATTCTGTCGATGGAAGGGAAAGCGTCTGCCGACTGAAGCGGAATGGGAGAAGGCCGCGCGCGGCGTGAATGGCCGGGAGTTCCCCTGGGGGAATGACTATGATAAGAAGAAGTTGAATGCCGGAGACTCCGGCATCGGGGATATCGCCCCGGTCGGGTCTTTTGAAGAAGGGGCAAGCCCCTACGGTGCTCTGGACATGGCCGGGAATGTGTGGGAGTGGACCGCTGACTGGTATCAGCCCTATCCGGAATCAAGCTATGAAAGCAAGCTCTTCGGTGAAAAACAAAAGGTCTTTCGGGGAGGCGGATGGGGAGGCATCGGCCACTACGCCCTCCCTCTCTTCTACCGGGGGGCCTACCGATCCTCCATCCCGCCGGAGGATGCTTACGCTGACCTGGGCTTCCGATGCGCAAAGACTCCATAGGGGGCTTGCGTCGCCCCCTCCACCGGCAAAGCCGAATGGAACCTCCCCCTCAACGCTCTCATTCGTTCGCTAGTAATGATCTACGCAAAAAAAAGTTTAAGCGTCCGGCATCATAAAGATTGAACCCTCTGGATTCCGGCCTTCGCCGGAATGACGAGCTCGTTTTTAAAAACAAAATAGTGCAAGGTTTCATAAGGTTTCAGATTGCCCAAATTTTTCTTCAGGGCAAGGCGCGCGGCGCGCAGAACCGGAGCGTATGTCCATACGTGAGGATTTGAGCACCGCAGCAACGCGGCCTTGAGGGAAAAGGTGGGTGAGCTGGAGCCTTATGCGAGGATTTCGGTGCCGACGCCCTTGTCTGTGAATATCTCCAGCAGGAGGGCATGGGGGACGCGGCCGTCTATGATGTGGGCCTTGTGAACTCCCTTTTCGATTGCGGAGAGGGCCGCCGAAACCTTGGGAAGCATTCCGCTTCCGATCACGCCCTTCTTGATCAGGCGCTGGGCTTCTTTTCTTGACAGCGTCGGGAAAAGCTTCTTTTTGTCATTGAGAATGCCCGGCACATCCGTCAGGATCAAAAACTTCTCTGCGGAAAGAGCCGCAGCCAGGCTTCCGGCAACCAGATCGGCATTGATGTTGTAACTCTTACCGGCCTCATCGGCCCCGACCGGAGAGATCACCGGAATAAAACGATCTCCTTCCAGAGCCCTCAGGATCTGTGCGTCCACGGCCTTGACCTCTCCGACATGTCCCATCTTATCCCGGCTGCCGCGTAGTTTTTTTGCGAGAATCAGTCCTCCGTCCTTGCCGGTCAGACCCACCCCCTTTCCGCCCATCTGGTTTATCAGGGTGACGATCTCCTTGTTCACGGCACCGGCCAAGACCATCTCAACGATGTCCATGGTCTCCCGGTCGGTCACACGGACGCCGCGGATGAATTTCGGTTCTTTCCCCATCTTCTTCATCATTACAGAAATCTGCGGGCCACCACCATGAACGACAATCGGATTCATCCCGACATATTTCATCAGGACCACATCCTCGGCAAACTGGCGTTTCAAGTCCTCCTCCAGCATCGCCGCCCCACCGTACTTGATCACAATGGTCTTACCGGAAAAGGCACGAATATAAGGAAGTGCTTCTACAAGTATTTCTGCTTTTTGATTAAGTTGATTCATTCGCATTACTTCTCTATAGAATATATCGCGTTAGGTCCTCATCCGTAATGACATCCCGCATCCGTTCCCGGACATATTCGCCGTCAATCACCACCTTCTTTTCCTCTAGCTCCGGGGCCGCAAACGAGAGCTTCTCCAGGAGACGTTCCATGATGGTAAAGAGGCGCCTGGCCCCGATGTCTTCCGTCCGTCCATTGACCGTCACGGCCGTTTCCGCAATCTCTTCGATGCCGTCTTTTGTGAATTCGAGATGAACCTCTTCCGTCTCCAAAAGCCCGACATACTGCTTTTCCAATGAATTCTTCGGCTCCGTCAGGATTCGGACAAAGTCCTCTTTACCGAGAGAGGACAACTCCACCCGGATCGGAAATCTCCCCTGTAATTCCGGAATCAGGTCTGAGGGTTTGGACATATGAAATGCCCCCGCGGCAATAAAGAGGATGTGGTCCGTTTTCACCATCCCATACTTCGTATTGATTGTAGAGCCCTCGACAATCGGGAGAAGGTCTCTCTGAACGCCTTCCCTGGAAACATCCGGCCCCTGACCCCCGTCCCGGCTGGCAATCTTGTCTATCTCGTCGAGAAAGACAATCCCCGCATTTTCCACCCGGTTGACGGCATCATGAATGACTTCGTCCATGTCGATCAGTTTCTGCGCCTCTTCCTGGTTCAGGATCGAGAGGGCCTCTGCCACCTTTAGTCTTCGCTTCTTGCTTTTACCGGGCATCATGTTCCCCAGCATTTCCCGGAGGTTCATCTCGAGATCTTCCATGCCGACATTCGAAATCACCCCAATCGGCGGAAGCGATTTGTCTTTGACCTCGAGTTCAACAGATCGTTCATCCAGTTTGCCTTCTCTTAATTGCTGGCGGAGTTTCTCGCGGCTCTGTTCGTAGGAATCCATTTTATTCTCCGGCACTTCCCGAGGTTCACTGTAAACACCGGACGGAGGACGTAAAGGCGGCGGCGGGAGAAGAAGGTCGAGCAAGCGATCCTCCGCAAGCTTCGCCGCCTTTTCCCGAACCGTTTCGCTATGCTGGGCCTTGACCATACTCACCGATAACTCCACGAGGTCCCGGATGATCGATTCCACATCCCGTCCCACGTAGCCGACCTCGGTAAATTTTGAGGCCTCGACCTTCAGAAAAGGTGCACCGGATAGCTTCGCCAGACGGCGGGAGATTTCTGTCTTTCCAACGCCGGTCGGCCCGATCATGATAATGTTTTTCGGAAGCACTTCATCTTTTAAATCAGGAGGAAGACGCTGACGCCGCCATCGATTTCTCAGGGCGATCGCGACCATCCGTTTCGCATCTTTTTGACCGACGATATATTTATCCAGTTCTTCTACAATCTTCCGGGGAATTAAATCCCCATAATCTTTCGATAACATCAGCTTATGACTCCATCAGAATGGCAGGGATACTTTTTATGAAAGACAAACTCCTAATCAAGAATCTCTAGGACAATCTCATGATTCGTGTAAATACAGATGTCTGCGGCAATCTTCATGGATTGCTCCACAATACCACGCGCATCCAAAGAGGAATGTGCGACCAGGGCCTGGGCGGCGGCCTGGGCATACGGGCCGCCCGAGCCGATCGCCAAAATCCCGCTTTCCGGTTCAATAACGTCTCCGTTCCCCGTGATCAGCAGGGAATGTTCTCGGTCCACAACGGCAAGAAGCGCCTCCAGACGACGGAGAATGCGATCGGTCCGCCAATCCTTTGCCAATTCAACCGCGGACCGGGTCAAATTACCATTATACTTTTCAAGCTTGGCCTCGAACTTCTCAAACAAAGTGAAGGCATCTGCGGTCGCCCCGGCAAACCCAGTCAGGATAGAATCATTAAATACCTTCCGCACCTTTTTCGCGTTGTGCTTCATCACGGTATTTCCGATCGTCACCTGGCCATCCCCTCCCATTGCAACCAGGCCATTATGGCGTACCGAAATAATGGTTGTTGATCGTATCATCTACTCACTCCACATTTTATACTGAAAAAAACAACTAGCCCCTCGGATGGGCTTTATCATAGACCTTCATCAGGTGGTCCATCTGCAGATGGGTGTATCGTTGTGTCGTGGAAAGACGCGCGTGCCCCAGCATCTCCTGAACCGAACGGAGGTCGGCACCCCCTTCAAGCAGATGCGTCGCAAAGCTGTGTCGCAGACTATGCGGACTCAAAGAAGGTTTGTCGATCTGGAGCATATATTTTTTCACGATTCTGCTGATACTCCGACCGGTGAGACGCTCTCCCCGGTGGTTCATAAACAGAGCTTCCCCCGGATGGGGACGGGCATTTAAATATCGGCGGATCGCGTCAATTGCCTTTCGACCGATGGGGACAAGACGTTCTTTCCGTCCCTTTCCGAAAACCCTGGCCATTCCTGCCTCAAAATCGATGTCTCCCTTTTGCAGGGCAAGCAACTCCGCATTGCGGATGCCGCAGGAATAAAATGTCTCCAGGATCGCCCGATCTCGTTGAACCCTCCATCCTTCTCCCTGAGGGAGAAGAAGCAGGCGGGCCGCCTGCTCGGCCGTCAGAAAAAGAGGAAGCGGTTTCTCCTGTCGCGGCGTCGCAAGCTGTTTTGCCGGATTGACCGAGATCTTTTCCTCCCGAAGAAGATATTGAAAAAAGGACCGAAGAACCGCCAACTTCCTTGCAATCGTCGTCTTGCCAATACCTTTTTTATGCAGAGCGGCCAGGTAGCCCCTGAGCATCAATGCACTCACCTGAGCGGGTTGCGGTACCCTCTTCTTTGTCAAAGGCCCGGACACTTTTCCCTTCTTCACCCTTTCGGCACCGATGAGATAGGCGCGAAATGCGGAAAGATCTGAAAGATAATTCCGCGTGGTATGGGGGGAGGCATTCCGCTCTACGCGGAGATATCGGCTAAAATCTTCGATTGCCCTATCCATTCTGAAAGATCTCCAAGCGCCCGATCGACAATCGCCTGATGACGAAGGGCTTTATTTAATTTTCGACTACGGCGTTTTCTGGGGAGGCCCTCTTCTCCAGGAAGATGAGAAGGAATCTCGCTCTTTTCAATCGGCGGAAACAACCCAAAATTTGTATTCATCGGCTGGAAGAAGGACGGATGACTCTGTGTAATATACTGAATCAACGCACCATGGGCCGTCGTTTTTGGCGGAACAGAGACGCTTCCCCCTAGAAGCATCCGCGTCGCGTTGATGCCCGCCAGACATCCCATTGCGGCTGATTCAACATATCCTTCCACCCCGACAATTTGCCCCGCCATGAAGAGGCCCGGCTGGGACCGCAACTGGAGGCTCTCTGATAAAAGACGCGGCGTATTGATAAAGGTATTTCGATGCAGGCTTCCGAGACGCAGGAACTCCGCATCCTCCAGGCCCGGAATCATCCGAAAGATACGCCGCTGTTCAGGCCACTTCATGCGGGTCTGGAAACCCACCATGTTATAACAGGATCCGAATTGGTTCTCCGCCCGCAACTGGACCACAGCAAAAGGCTGTTTCCCGGTCTTCGGGTCGATCAGGCCGACCGGCTTCATTGGACCGAAAACGGGGGTCAGACGCCCTCGCTCTGCCATGACCTCAATCGGAAGGCAACCTTCAAAATAAGGCGTTTTCTCAAATGATTTTCCCTCAACTCTTTCCGCGCTCAACATGGCCTCGTAAAAGGCCTGATAAGTGGCTTCGTCCATCGGACAGTTCAGGTAGTCCCCTTCCCCAGGGTCATAACGGGAGGCGCGAAAGACACGATCCGAGTTTATACTCTCCGCGTCAATGATCGGAGAAATGGCGTCATAAAAAAAAAGCCGGTCTGTGCGGGTTATTTTCTGAAGAGACTCCGCCAGGGAATCAGAGGTCAGGGGACCGCTTGCAATCACGGCAACGCCATCGGCCGGAATCTCCTTGACCTCCTCATGGAGCACCGTGATATTGGGGTGCCCCTGGATGGCCTGGGTGATGCCTTCAGAGAAGCGGTCGCGGTCGACCGCCAGGGCCATTCCTGCTGGAACACGCGCTCCTTCCGCCTTCGCAAGTACCAATGAACCGAGCTTCCGCATCTCCGTTTTGAGCAGACCCGGCGCACTCACCTCCTTGAGCGAACCCATAGAGTTGCTGCAAACCAACTCGGCCAGGTTTCCGGTCTTGTGTGCAGGGGTCATTCGGACAGGGCGCATCTCATAAAGGAGAACTGATATCCCCCGCTGTGCCGCCTGCCAGGCGGCCTCCGATCCGGCAAGCCCCCCTCCAATGATGATCAGCTTTTTGTCAGGCATACAAATCAACCAGCCTCTTCAAAACTACACTCTTCATTCCGACAGAGGATTTTCACCCCGGTCTTTCGGTCTCGTTTCTCGATCAGGAAGGGCGCTTGACACTTTGGACAAGGACGCTTTACCGGGCGATCCCAAAGGGCAAATTTGCAGTCCGGATAGCGTGTGCAACCAAAAAAGACCTTTCCCCGCTTTGTTCGTTTCTCGGTGAGGTCTCCCCCGCAATCCGGTTCAGAACAAGAAATACCGATGGATATTGGCTTGGTATTCTTACAATCGGGATAAGCGGAGCAGGCCAGGAAGCGGCCAAAACGGCCGGACTTGATGATCATCGGTTTGCCGCATTTATCGCAGACCTCATCGGTCTCAACCTCCGCCTTAACCACCTCAATCCCATCTTTTGTCTCGACAAACTCTTTGGTATTCTTGCACTCTGGATAGCCGGAGCAGGCCAGAAAGCGGCCAAAACGGCCCCATTTGATCACCAACTGGCTTCCGCATTTTTCACATTGAATATCGGTCGGCGTTTCTTCTCGTTTCACATCACGCATCTCGACCCGGGCTTTCTCCAGGGTTTTACTGAAGGGCTCGTAAAATCCCCGGACGGTTTCAACCCAATCCTTTCCCCCCTCTTCCACCTCATCGAGTTCATTTTCCATCCGGGCGGTAAACTCCACGTTCACGATATCCGGAAAATGATCCACAAGAAGATCGTTGACAATATTTCCAAGCTCTGTCGGATAAAAACGTCCTTCGCGTTTCTCAACATACTTTCGGTCCTGAACCGTTGAGATAATCGCAGCATAGGTGCTCGGCCGGCCAATCCCTTTTTCCTCAAGGTCATGGATCAACAAGGCTTCGTTATATCTCGGCGGAGGTTGCGTAAAATGTTGTTTCAGGTCAAGTTCCTGAAAATTCAGGGTCTCTCCAACACTCAATTCGGGCAGAATCCCCTCCACACCAGGGACAACTGTCCCTTCCTCTTCGCCCTTCGCGGACTTGGCCCCCTCGTCTTTTCCTTCGGTATATACCGTCGTAAAACCAGGAAACTTCACAACAGAACCTGTCACCCTGAAGAGAAAGGGCCCGGCGGCAATATCCATGCGCGTCATGTCCAGGATGGCCGGGGTCATTTGGCTGGCGACGTAACGATTCCAGATAAGTTTATAGAGCACATATTGATCGCGCGACAGATCTGCCTCAACCTGCACTGGATCGCGCTCAATGGCAGTAGGACGTATGGCCTCATGACCCTCTTGCGCCCCCTTCTTGCTCTTGTATTGATTCGGAGACTGCGGGACATAGGCGTCTCCGTACCGCGCCCTGATCCAGGCAAGCGATTCTCCCTGAAAATCTGGTGAGATGCGTACGGAGTCGGTCCGCATATAGGTAATCAATCCGACCGCCCCTTCAGAACGGGTTTCTATTCCTTCGTATAACTGCTGCGCCAGCATCATTGTTTTCTTCGGCGTGAATCCCAGTTTCCGGGCGGCCTCCTGCTGCAAACGGCTGGTAATAAAAGGCGGGGTCGGGTTGCGCTTCCGCTCCTTCTTTTCAACCTTGGAGACAATGTATGGATGCTCCTGTAAAGCATCCTTCAGTGCCTGGGCCTCCGATTCGTTGTCGATGCGAATCGTCGCTCCCTTTTCCTGAATCAACTTTGCCAAAAACGAGGGAGGATCTTTTCCCTGAAGTTTGGCGGTAATGCTCCAGTACTCAACAGAGTCAAAGGCCAGAACTTCTTTTTCGCGCTCACAGATGATCCGAACGGCCACAGACTGGACACGGCCCGCAGAAAGACCTCGGCGGACCTTCTCCCAGAGAAGGGGGCTGAGTTTATAACCGACAATCCGGTCCAGAACGCGCCGCGCCTGTTGTGCATTGACCTTTTTAACATCAATACTGCCGGGAGTCGTCATGGCCTGCTGAACCGCCTTTTTGGTAATCTCATTAAAGAGAACCCGGTAGACCTCCCCATTCTGTGATTTCAGTACCTCTGAAATATGCCACGCGATCGCCTCCCCTTCTCGATCCGGATCGGGTGCCAGATAGACCTTTTCCGCCGATTTGGCGGCCTTCTTGATCTCTGAAACAATCTTGCTCTTCCCCTTAATAACGACATACTCTGGCTTAAACCCACCCTCAATGTCGATCCCGAGTTTTGATTTTGGAAGATCCCTGACATGACCAACAGAGGCCATCACCTTGTATTGTCTTCCGAGGTACTTACTGATTGTCTTTGCCTTGGAGGGCGACTCGACGATCACCAAGCCCTTTTTCTTTGTCGTTGCGGTTTTACGACTCTTCTTTACAGCCTTCGGCAATACAACCTCCACATAAAATTATCCTGTTGCAACTACTCCAATGGCCGGAATTATACCAGCTTCACATTTGTTACTCACATTTTAACATAGTACTGTCCCGCAAGCTGTTTCACCATTCCTTTCAACTCAAGGGTCAAAAGGAGCTCGGAAACAGAAGATGAGGTCTTGGCACTTTCCATTATAACCTGATCCACATGCTTCGGCTCGGACGAAAGTATCCCGTACAGAATTTCCTCATCAGATTCAAGCTGAGGCCTTTCTTCTGGCAAGCCCGGCAAGCGTTTCTCCAATGTTGGCCGAAGTTCATCCAGGATATCATCAACCCCCTGAACCAGTTTTGCCCCGGATGCGATCAGTTGATTTGGCCCGGCACTGGTCTCAGACAGGATCGGTCCCGGCACGGCAAAGACCTCACGCCCCTGTTCCAGGGCGAGACGGGCCGTAATCAGAGAACCGCTCTTGAGCGTTGCTTCAACCACAACACATCCCATTGAAAGTCCGCTGATCACCCGGTTGCGTTGCGGAAAATGGTGCGGCTCGGGAAGCGCACCCATCGGAAACTCGGAAAAAATCGTCCCTTCCTCAACCATCTGGTCGAATAACTTCTCATGTTCAGACGGGTAAATCGTGTCAATACCAGAACCCAAAACCGCGATGGTTCTCCCCCCTTCAGAGAGTGTGGTTCGGTGTGCCAGACCATCGATTCCCCGGGCAAATCCGCTGACAACCGTGACCCCATGCCGGACCAGGTCGCGACAGAGTTTTTCGGTCACCGTTCTTCCGTAATGAGTCGTCTTCCGCGCGCCAACGATTGCAAGGGGATAGAATGCCTGCTCTCTCCATATCCCCTTCATATAAAGGATCGGGGGAGGATCATAGATCTCCAGGAGCAGTGCGGGATAGCAGGCATCATTCAGGCACAAAAGAGACGCGCCTTCTTTTTCTACTTTTTCCAACTCCTGATCGACGTCGGTATAATTACGGAACGAAGTGATGCCTGCCGCAACCGATCCCGTCATTCCCTCAACCTTCAGGAGCGCTTCTCTCCCTTCAGAGAATACCGACTCGGGATTTTTAAAATGCTCAATCAGACGCCGATAGAGAACATTTCCGACCCCGGGAACCTGTTTCAACGCCAGCCAGGAACGATAGCGTTCCATGATCCCTCCAAGTGTAAACGGATGACACTATACAGAAGTGCCTTGTCCAGTCAAGTAAAACGACAGCTTTCTCAAGGTCTCAGCTCTGGAATTATTTTAAGGGAACGCAAGAGAATAAGGTCTTAAATAAAGGTCCTACGATGGAAGGGCTCACAGAAAAATCTTTACCGAAGAGATCGCTCCGCGAATGATCGGCTCGGGGTAGAGGCCGAGGAAGAGGGTGATAAAGGCCATGATCGAGAGCGCCACCTTCAGGGCGGGCGAAAATGAAAGGGGCATCTCATCCAGTGGCTCCTCCATATACATCACCTTGACCACGTTGAAATAGTAATAAAGAGATATGGCGCTATTGAGAACGGCAATAATAGTCAACCAATAGAAGCCCCCCTGGATCGCAGCGTTGAACAAGTAGAGTTTCCCCACAAAACCAGCGGTCGGCGGAATCCCGATCAGGGAGAGGGCAAAGAGAATAAATGTCGCCGCCACGACCGGGTGTGTTCGAGCCAACCCTCTAAAATCGCTGATCTGATCTCCCCGCACTCCCTTCCGGCAGATGAGGATCAGCATGGTGAAAGCACCCAAGGTCATGAAAACATAGCCGACGAGATAGATCAGGATGGCGGTCAATCCCACTTGATTGCCTGCAACCAAACCGATCAGAATATAACCCGCGTGTGAGATTGAGGAATAGGCCAGCAGCCTTTTAATGTTGGTCTGGACCATCGCGACAACATTCCCAAGGGTCATCGTCAGAACGGAAACCAACCAGAGAATCTGCCACCAACTGGAATGACTCCCTTCCAGGCCCATGATAAAAACGCGCAGCATCACAGAAAATGCAGCGGCCTTCGAACCGGCAGAAAGGAAAGCCGTAATCGGTGTGGGTGAACCTTCATACACATCAGGCGCCCACATATGAAAGGGAACGGCCGCGATCTTGAACCCAAAACCGGTCACCATCAGGATGATGGCCATGATCAATATCGGGGAGGAAGACAGATCCTGCGCCGCAAGCTGTTCATGAATCCCCGCCAGGTTTGTGGTGCCCGTCAAACCGTAAAGAAACGCAATTCCGTATAAAATAACACCGGAGGCAAATACCCCGGTCAGAAAATATTTAATCCCCGCCTCAATTGATTTCGGATCTTTTCTCATGAATGCCGTCAGAACATAGAGAGACATCGACATCAGTTCGAGTGAAAGGTAAAAAGAGAGCAGGTCTGTGGCTGAAGGGAGCAACATCATCCCAATCGTTGCAAAAAGGATCAAACCGTAGTACTCCCCCAGATTGATCCTTTGGATCTCAACATAACGAAAGGACATCATGATGACAAGTATAGAAACAGAAATAAATATCACCTTGAAGAAAATGGCAAAAGAATCGATTGCAATCATTCCATTGAACGTTGAGATCTCCTTGCCCCAGAGGAAAACAAGCGAGAAACCGGAAAGAAGCAGACCCCCGATGGAAAAGTAGCCCAGAACTTCTTTTTTCTCCGCAGGGACAAAGGGAACCGCGACAAAAAGGGCTAAGGCCACAAGAGATAGGATTATTTCGGGAAGAATCGCGATAATTTGAATATCGGGCAATGGCGTCTCCATCTATTCCTCTTCCCCAATGGAAGCGCTCAATTCGCGATCATGTATCCGGAGTTCCGAATCACCACGCAAGGCAAGATCGACAGGTCGGTTCGGCAGAATCTCCTCTATCCTCACCTTCTTCACTTTATGATCCGACCCGGTGTTTTGGGCACTGGACGCGTTGAGCCTCATGAGGATCTTCTCCACAGGCGGTTCCAGGAATTGGATAAAGGGTTTTGGATAGAGACCGATCCAGAACATGAAAACGACCAAGGGAGCCATGTAGGCGATCTCGCGACGGTTCATGTCGGAAAGTTTTTGGTTTTCGGGTTTATCCAGCGGCCCGAACATCATTCGCTGGAAGAGCCAGAGCATGTACGCGGCCCCCAGGATGATTCCGACCACGGCAATCCCCGCATATACCTTGTTTGCTTCAAAGGCCCCAACCAGGATTAAAAATTCTCCCACGAAACCGTTTAGACCGGGAAGTCCCATGGAAGAAAACATTGTCACGGCAAAAAAACCGGCAAAAATGGGCATCCGATAAGACAAGCCTCCAAAATCTGCAATCAAACGCGTATGCCGACGTTCGTAAATCATCCCGACAATCAGGAAGAGCGCTCCGGTGGAAACCCCATGGTTGATCATCTGAAGGATGCCCCCCGTCAGCCCGTGTCGGTTCAGGGCAAACAAACCCAGCATGACAAAACCGAGATGACTGACCGAAGAATAGGCCACCAGGCGTTTCACATCTTTTTGTGCCAAGGCGACCAATGCCCCGTAAACGATGCCGACCAGGGCCAAGCCGGAGATCATTGGAACAAAATAGCGGCTGGCCTCGGGGAACATTGGAAGACAAAAACGGACAAAACCATAAGTGCCCATTTTCAGCAGAACCCCCGCCAACAAGACGCTTCCGGCGGTCGGTGCATCCGTATGCGCGTCCGGAAGCCAAGTATGGAAGGGGAACATTGGAACCTTGATGGCAAAACCCAGGAAGAAGGCGAGGAAAATCCAGTATTGATAAGGATGGAGGGGGAGGTTCAGTTTTTGAAGTTCAAGAATACTAAAGGTCAGCTGCCCTGTCCCATACTCCGGATTCCCGTTGAGAAAGTAGATGGCCAGGATGCCCAGGAGCATGAACAAACTGCCAAAGAGCGTGTAAAGAAAAAACTTGATACAGGAGTAGAGACGCCGGCCCCCACCCCAGATACCGATCATAAAGTACATCGGAACCAGCATGATTTCCCAGAAGATATAGAAGAGGAAGAAATCGAGGGACATGAAGACCCCGAGCATCCCGGTTTCGAGGAAGAGGATGGCAATATAATATTCCTTCACACGTTCTGTAATAGCCGTAAAAGAGCTGACAATTGAGATGGCGGTCAGGATCGTCGTCATGACGATCAATAAGAGACTGATCCCGTCAATGCCAAAGATATATTCAACACCCAGACTCGGAATCCATGTAGCCTGCTCCACAAATTGCATGTCCGCCTTGGACTTCTCAAAACCGGGAATCAGAAGGAATGAGACCAGCATGGTCACCAGGGAAATCCCCAAGGCCGTTTGCATGATCGCCTTGTGGTCCTCCTTTTTCATGAAGGCAAGAATGATGCAGCCAATCAAGGGAATATAGGCGGTGAGGGAGAGGATGGGGAAAGAATATGTACTTATCATGAAACCTCCATAAGAAACCCGTTACGCAGTCACTACAATATCCAGACAAAAACAACCGAAAGGACAACGATTCCGACGATCATGGCCAACATATAATTTTGGATGGCCCCCGTCTGCAACTTGCGGAGTCGCCGGGCGCTCCCGCCCAGAACCGTCGAGATACTGTTCACTGCCCCATCGACAACATGAATATCAAATATTTCGGAAACCTTGCTTTCCAGGAGCGTGGCCCAGCCTGAGGCATTGACCAGGCCATCAAAAACCCAGGTATCCACCTTCCATGCAAATCGGGAGAGTCTTTTTACCGGTTCGATCAGGCCATACTTATACACCTCAGTAATAAACTCTTCATAGCGTGCGAGGGGTTTCTCCGCGAACCACATAAAGCCGGGGACGCCTCTCCGGTAGGCGATATC
>DUAG01000071.1 GCA_012960925.1 Candidatus Manganitrophaceae bacterium | reverse complement strand
GATCGCTCATGGGGTCCTTGGTGGACTTGAGCGGCAGTCGGTTATACCACGGGTACAGCATCTTGCCGGTTAGTGGGGTGCCATCTGCGTTATGTGTGAATTTATGTTCCATTATTCGTTTTCTCCTATTTGAAATCGGGTTCTTTTGTAAGGGGTTCTGGTGCGGTCTGTCTTAACCGCACGTGTCTTGGTGGCCTGGGCACGTCGGATCCTCATAGAATCCTTGCGTGCCTCAGTGGTCTGTTGGGTGGATCGAATCATTACGCCACCCCTAGGATGAACTCTCGCATCTCGGCAAGGGTGAATCCCAACTGCTCGGATCGATCAATATATCGGATACCGACAGAAGTCTCTATGGCACATCCTTCCTCATCTTCCGAAGAGTTGATGACTGCCATGGCGACATCATACATCGATTCCGCAGGAGTCTTTATCTCTCTGGCCAACTTAGTCTTTTTGGCAGACTTGGAACCAGTCACTCGGCTCTCGCCGGTTATCTCGTTCCAAAGATCGGCTCGATCCTCACGGAGAATATTGCCGCCCTGGATCACTAGGAACTCTGAGGTCACTCGGACTGGAGCAGTGGCAAAGGTGGCGTGGAAGTGGCGGCCGGTGCCAATATTACAAATGTCCTTCTCGGTCTGAGTCATCTCGGTGCCGATGGATCCAATCATGGCCCAGGTTTTTCCCTTGTAGCTGGCGGCATAGAGGATGTCATCCCCAATGCTCGGACGCATATTGGTGCCGGTGTAAAATCGCTGGGTCTTCCAACTATTAAAGAGGGCCTCCTTAGCGTCTTTTTTGATAAACGAAAGGGCGTAGGTATTGACTTGATTTTTCATAATTTAGTTTCCTGTTGAATATGAGGTGGATAAAGAGTTCTTTTCTCTATCTCTACTACTATTATAGCATATATCCAGGGTTTGTCAAGCATTATCGCCATCAAAGTTTCTTATGATGGCGATAAGTTCCTCTTATGACGGCTCGTAGGTGGCGTGCACCTTCATAGCATTGACGCATTCCATGTCAGTGATGAGGCCAGCATTGTAGACGCCCAGGACGTATGCAGCAGTTTGGCGGCCTATCGACTTGTGGAAGAGGCCTTTATTCATGAATCCATTGACGTGCTGGAATATGATCTTTAGCGTGCCGGGCTTTTTACCGCGATAATCGCAGACTATTTCGGCGGCAATCTTGCGTTCCGGGTGATCCTGGATCTCCTGGTATGTGTTGACGCCTAACAGCTTGGCCATATCTGACATCATCTCGGCGGTGGTCTGAACTGTGGTTTTGCGAAGTGCTTTTTTAGTTAACATAATATATCTCCTATGAGAATTGGTGATGCCTGTTTAGAAGGGGTAGGCATCGCGGCCCCTAAAAGTTGTTGATTTCTCTATCTCTACTACTATTATAGCATTTATTTGATGGTCTGTCAATGGCTGATAGTTATCATTCCACGACAAAGTTTGATCATTTACGACACGGCCTTGGGCCCATACTGACCCTCATCTCCGACCTTTAAGTTCATCTCGGCGAACTCCTCCGGAGTCACGAGCCATCCAAGGACCGGACGCCACTGGGTGGGGATGCGGATCATCTCCCTGGTGCCTGCTGGATAATTCTTGTTGGACCCAGTGAATGTGATGATTTCCTTAGTGATTTTAGTCATTTTGATTTCCTATTGTTGTGGATAAAGAGTTGATTTCTCTATCTCTACTTCAATTATA
>DUAG01000070.1 GCA_012960925.1 Candidatus Manganitrophaceae bacterium | reverse complement strand
GAAAACTAGACTTCAATGAAATCTTGACCGTAATACCAGATGCAACTAAATCTAACCCAAGTGCTGCAGTATTCGACGGCCCCCCGCTGCACTCTTCGACTGGCGTTTATAAGTTTTTCTTATTCACACTTTGATAATGCGAAGGGATATCTGAGGTGAGTCATTAATCACTATTCAAAGCCCGTTGACCAAGCGGTAAAACTCTCGCAGGTTCAGTGGGTCGATCTGAATAAACCGGGTGTCTCCGTCAAACTGAACTTCTTCTTCAGAATTATTCCAGGGACCCTCGACTTCATCCGCCCACTGAAGATTGCAGGTTGATTCCCAACTGATCCTGACTTGAGTCTCGAGGAAAGTGATCAGAACAGAACCGCAGTCTACCGGTTGAGGAGTTCCTGCGAGGCGAAAGTATTTCTGGTTCTCTTCCGGAGGGATGATCGCCAGATGCATACCGTTTTCAGTTAAAGTTTCAACCTCGGCATCGACATAAGGCCCTTCTACGAAATCAGCCCAATGGAGAAGACAATTGGTTTCCCAGGCTAAGGTGAGAGAACCATCATCGCCGGAAGAAATGTTTAAAAGACCGCAATCCCCTCCGGGCCCAATTCCATCCTGTAAGTCGCCGGGGACAAACCGACCTAAAAGCTCGCCGGCGATTGGGGCACTTTCATTTTCAGGAGGGTCATCCCCGGGAGCCTTCCAAGTGACAGCCAGATGGTCCTGCCCATCGACTTCTTTCATGATGGCTTCAACATAATACCGTGCTCCCGTTTCCAATGGAATCGGGGTGGATCGGTTTTCCGGAAAATCTGAATTCCGGGTTTCACTTTCCAGCCATTCTCGAGAGTTACTTCCTGAGGGTTCGTAGGCAATCAGGATCGAATTGGCGGGGTTTTCGTTGAAACTCAAATATAGTTCTGAAGGGCCATCCCCGCTGACATAGAACTCATAGCGTCCGGACACTTCAGGAACGATGAACCCGGACAAGATCACTCCATAGTTGTCTCCGGCATTGATGGGAGTTTCAAATAAATCGACTGACAAACCAAAGCCGTCATCGCCTGAAGGAAGCGGCAGATTTCCCCGTCCCCGTGGTTGAGGATAAAATGAATCCAATAAGTCTCCCTCGACATTCGGATAAACAGATCTCAGTAGACTACCTGAAACGAATTTCAAGGATATGAAAGTGACCTCACCTTCAAAGATGTTAGCGGCCAGTGAGAGATCCTTGAGATTGGCAATGACTAGAACATACTCGGTATTCTCTTCCTGCTTGGACGTGATCAACCGAACAACAGCTGGATCTCCAGGAGCAAGACCGGCCCCGAGGACATCCAGCCCATCGATCGAATAATTGTTTCTGTTTTCCGCACTCGATGCAGCCAGTGCTTCGTTGAACACAAGAGTAACCGATTCAAAATCAGAACTGGATTCCACACTCAAAAGTTCAGGAGCGGTAAGGTCCTCGATGACTGTAAGATTGACAGGATCCGATCGCACTTTACCGGTTGGATTACTGATCTCGACAACAATCGAGCTGCCATCATCTGCCAATGACGCTGGAAATTGGAATACAGACTCGCCCTCTTCCGAAAACCCCGAAAAAGCGATCTCGTCATTTTTCAACCAGGTTACAACGATCGGAGGGTCACCCTGAAACGTAACCTTGAATTCCGCTAATCGGCTTTCCTCGATGGTTAGCGCTTGAGGGGGCTCAAGGATCATCAGTTCCTGGCCGGAGGAGGGGGCGTCCGCTGATTGAAAAACGATGATCGTTTCATTGATTTCGTTGCCGGCTGCCGAAGCATCCTTTACTCCGTTGATCGATAGGGAATAATCGTTCCCTGGAATTTGTATAGAGGTTGAAAGAGTCACAATACTCGCGTCAGCCTCGTCCTGGACCGCTGATTCGATCTCAAGATTTTCGATCGAATAATTGGCAATATTCTCAGCGGACTCCTGATCCAAAGCCTCACTGAAAACCAGGACAACCGATCGAAGGTCTTCCTGTCCCGTAATTTCCAGGATTTCCGGGAGTGATTCATCAGGAATCACCGTGAGAAAGACAGGCTCTGTAATTTCGGATAATTCGCTGCTTACATTGAAAACAATGCTGGCACCATTGTCCTCAATGAGTGCTGGAAACGAAAATTGGAGGGACTCAGATTCAACATTGAATGCAATATCCGCAAAGGCCCCATTCTTAATCAAAATGACCGTGAAAGAAGGGTGGTTCTCTTGAAAGGTGACAACAAAAACCGCCTCTTCCCCCTCATTGACAATCGTCGAAACAGGCGGTTCCGTTATCAACCCGGGAGCTTCTCCCTTGACCGTGCCGGGCAATCCGGCCAAAACCCATAAACCAAGTAAAGTCCCGAGTTTAAAGGCGTAATTCTTTAACTTCATCATATGTTCAACGGATTGAGTTGAGAAAAGAAGCATACCATGTGCCGTAAAATCCTACAGCAAATTACTTATTCAACAGGCTACCCTGTTCATCGGTAGAGCCCGCTGTCCCAGCGCACCGTAAATGGAAATGCTGCTGGATATAAATGAATATAAAATTAGAATAATATAATAATAACAAACAGCCGGTAATTACCGAAAGATGTAAATCTTCCCATTTTGTAGAATTTGTAGAACACATCGATTCCTGAATCTGGCCGCGCCGAGGCCGGACAATGTATGCATCTCTATTTACCCAGCGCCTTCAGAACTCCCTCCCGAATCATCTCGTCGGCGAGCATCCTGGGGGAAACGATCTTCACACCTTCAATCGTTTTTCCGTAGTAAATCCCGAAATCCCGCTTGTCGCCGGTTAGAAGGTGCGTGCAGCGATTCGCAACTGCACCACCGAGGATCGGTTTGTCCTTATCTCGGATTTCAGTGCAGACTGAAGCGATTCTGTTCAAAATCAGGACCCTTTTTTTAAGCAGGTTAAGGGACGCTGAAAATTGTGGCTTCTTGGAATCCAGATTCCGTTCCGTTTCCCTGAGAGCATGAATGTTGGAGATTGGCTCTGCATGTGCAGCAACCCGTTCAAGCAGAATGGCAATACGGCTTCCTTCAATGCATGCTGAAAACAAGATGTTTGCATCCAGGAAGATCTTCATTCCAAGCCGTAACCCTCAAGTTCTTCCTCATTGCTCCGGTGAAATTCCTCAAGCCGTTCTTTGCTGTAAATCTCAAGAGGAAAAGTCTCCCCCGCTCTTAGAATAATCCCTTCTTCTCCTTCATCCGCGATGATCTCTCCTTTGCCAGTTACTCCCAGTTTTTTCCTGAGTGCCTTAGGCAGGGTAAGGGTTCCTCTTTCGTTAATTTTGATGACCAGACTCATGAATAAACTATTTCATAAATTCAGTAATTCATATCATCAAACAGCCAATAAGTAGCGGAAGATGTAAATCTTCCTGAAGCTGGGTGCCGAGGTCGGACTTCACGTAATTCGACCCTCCTTCAATCCACAGTCCACGCTCCCCGTTCTTTTCTTCCCCGTCTTCGTGATCTTCAGGCCGCAAAGCGGCCGGGTGTTTCAAATCAAAACTGGTCACCGTTCCCTGAGCCTTACATCCTTAAACTTCCTGAAATCCTTATCAAACGTAGCCACCGGATATCCGGTCTCCACTGAAAGCGTCCCAAGATAACAGTCCATATAGTCGCAATTCGTCTTCCTGAAACGCCCCAAAGCGTCCAGGATTCTCTCATTCTCTGAGCATCTTATTCCCGCCATTCCAATCACATTGCTCAACTTTTCCGCGATGTCCTTCCGCTCCACCTTATAGAGCGAAGACAACACCCATACCGCTTCGGCAATTACCAATTCCGACAACACCAAGGTGCATTTGCTGTCGTGAGCTTCCTGAAAAAGAGCCCTCGCTTCTGGTGACAATGTAGAATGATCCCCCAATAGAAACCGAATGAGAACATTCGTGTCCAACAGGTATTTAGTCATTTGGAATACCTTTTAACTCTTGAGCGGCAGGCGGCTTTCCGTTCTTCCTCCTTCGTCCCCGCCGGGACCTCACTCGACAAAGACCCATAAAGATCCGGAAGGATATCGGTCTGTGGCTTAATGAGCACTCCGTCCCCGGTCAATTCGTAGATGATCTTCTGCCTTGGCTTCAGATTCAAAGCCTTCCTTACCTCTGTCGGAATCGTTGTCTGCCAACGGACCGTTAATGTTGATCTTACCATAATTCACCTTTGATTACATTGTATTATACTTTGCATTGTATGATAAGTAGCGGAAGATGTAAATCTTCCGATATATGTAGAAAATCTCTGAAAAATACTGATCTGGTAAGGCTCGCTGTCCCAGCGCGCCGCTTGACACTGCCCTTCCCTCCATTTCCATGCCTGTTCACGGCCCTTCGATGTTTGGCGCTGTAGCGTGCGCTGTCCCCAGCGCATTCTCAGAGGAATTCAGCAGTCCTTTCGGCTGAGGACAGCGGTCGCGCCGCTGGTAAACAAATCGCTCCCCTCCTTTCCTTCCCCGTCTTCGTGATCTTCAGGCCGCAAAGCGACCGGGTGTTTCAAACAAATTCGAATTGACGTTTCTGGAATATATTATAATATCAACATGATTTAATCATTACATCATATTATATGATAATAACAATATGCAATGGAAAGGGAGGAGCAGGCAAAACAACCCTCACGGTTTTACTTGCCTGTGCGTTTACCGATGCGGGACGAAATGTCGCGGTTCTAGACCGGGATCCCCAGGCTACGGCATCGAGATGGATTCAAGAAAGCACCGGTATCAAATTGGCACAGGAAGGTGAATCCTACGACATTCTGCTGATCGACACTCCACCGCGTCTGGATTCCCCGCTGTTGGTGGAAAGCCTTCAACGATCCGACAAGGCGGTCCTGATCAGTTCCCCCTCTCCGGCCGATCTGTGGACCAGTCAGGATACCGCCAAGATTATTAAGCAGCACCTTCCAAATCCGGAGAAAGTGAGGCTTTTATTCAATCAGGTGCAGAAAAACACCCTCCTGGGCAGAGGGCTCGAAAGCATGGCCGAACAAATCGGCGTTCCTCGCTTTGAAAACCATTTATCGAGAAAACAAGCCTACCAGCACGCCGCCCTTCTAGGCTGGAACGCTCTCAACACCGAAACCCGCCAGGAAATCTTCAAAGTAGCTCTAGAAATCGCAACACTATAATATTATATCATAATAACAAACAACCAATAAGTAGCGGAAGATGTAAATCTTCTGAATGGGAGGGAAGAACACTAGGTAGGGCTCGCTGTCCCAGCGCGCCGCAATCAGATCACTTTCAAACTTGATCATATAATAACAACATAATATAATAATACTATGGCTAAGTCGAATAAAGATCTTCTGAATCAGCTCAAATCCTCACTTTCCAAAGCCGGATCTGAATCAAAAACGGAAACTCCTTCGCCTGTTCTCCCGGTGACTCCTCCCGCTACAGTTAAACCGGTTGTCGCTGCTCCGAAAGCAGTCAATCCGACAAATACAGCAAAAACACAGAATAAACCGAAGAAAGCCCCCGAACCTGAAAACCGTAACGAAGCTCCCTCAAAACTAAAATCCATCAAAACCCAAGCAAAGAAGGACAAATCCACCGTAGTTTCCATCACACTCTACCCTAAGGATCTGGACCATATCGACCAGATCATCGACTACTTGCGCGATAACCAACGTCGCATCACCCGTTCTGAAGCCATAAAACTCGCCCTGCGCGGTGTCTCCCTCAACCGTCAAATGCTGGACATTTACCCAAAAATCCAGGAAGAAGACGGACGCAGAAAGTAATATAATATCTATATATGATACTAATATTATAATATAAATCAAGTAGCGGAAGATGTAAATCTTCCGAATATCCAGCGTATTGTCCTGAAGCTGGCCGGCTGCTGTAGCGTGAGCTGTCCCCAGCGCATTTTGTGTAGCGTCGGCTGTCTCAGCCCAAAAAGACCGGCTGAAGAAGAATTCGTAAGAATTCCAAAGTTGAAACGCCAGTCCTGGTAAGAATCCTCCCCGACCTTTCTTCCCCGTCTTCGTGTTCTTCAGGCTGCGCAGCTGCCGGGTGTTTAGAATCTCCTCTTGGCCTCCATCACCGACCACAACTTTTTAATGGGAAAAACCCCTGAAAATACTAAGAAAACCCCAAAAAACGGAAAGAATTTGAATTATACGCTTTAATCATGCCAAAAAGTGAGTAGCCTCCGAAAAGTTATTCACAATTCAGATCACATTGAATTTGACTTTAGAGATGAATCATGTATGACAGGCACTTGGTTTATGCGGAATTCTTAAGGAAAACCGCATAGTTTCCGGAAAGTATCACCCACACTTCAACTGTGGTATTTTTGGTATACTGCTCGGTGCCAAGTTTTCGGAAATCCCCGAGGCTGAAATCCGCAGCTTTGATGGGCAGAAGGCATAAGGTCCCGACGATCCCCTGAAGCCCGGGGCGCTGAACCGGGACCTTTGCATGGAGCATACGCATGTAATTTTCCAGGACCGGCCTCAGCGCGGCCAGCTTCAGGAATCGCGCACTGCCCAACATCAGGTTGTGAAAAACCCCGAGGTTAAAACTCGAAAACCTTTGTTTTCGCTCACACCTACAAGGATAGGCCTGCAACTCGCCACGTGAGCGCCCCATGCCGCTGGTGTCACGTCTGGCTGCACCCCCCGTTATGATGTGTCCTGGGAAAACTGGACACGGGATTCTCTAAGAGAGAGGATCCAGAAATGAGAAGACGACAATTCACGGCCGAGTTCAAGAAGGAGGCGGCCGGCATGCTGATTATTGAAGCACAGACGGCCAAGGAGGTGTCAAACCAACTGGGGGTAGCCGAGAATCTTCTGTATCGATGGAAGAAGGCCCACCTGACGGAATTGGAAGCCGGTAAACCTGAAGGAACTCCGAGTCCCACAGAGATGGCCCGGGAGATCACGGAATTGCGCAAGCAGCTTGCCAAGTCACATCGGATGAACGAGATACTAAAAAAAACGGTGGGCTACTTCAGCAAGGACGACTGATGCAGTATCAATTCATCAGGGAGAACAGCTGTCAGTTCAAAGTGGACGAAATGTGTGAATGCTTCAGCCTGAGTCGCAGCGGTTACTACGATTGGAAAGAACGCGAACCCAGTAACCGAGCGACCGAAGACACCACACACAAGGCCCGGATTGCTGAACTCCACCACCAGGCTCGAGGGCGTTACGGCCATCGACCGAGCTACCATCATCTATTAGAAGAAGGGAGAGACTGTGGGCGGGATCGAACGCTGCGACTGATGAAGGAAATGGGAATCGAAGGGATACAGAAAACGGGCTTCAAGCCAATGGGAACCGATAGCAGCCATGAATTCGGCTATTGTCCAAATCTTCTCGAAGACGAGGATAGGCCGGAACGATGCGACCAGGTATGGGTTTCGGATACGACCTACTTGAAGGTAGAGGCCGGTTGGTGCTACCTGGCAACGGTGATGGACCTATTCAGTAGGCGGATAATCGGATGGAGCATTTCAGATCATAATGATTCGGCTTTAGTCTGCCAGGCGTTGCGAGGGGCCGTCTTAACCCGAGGTGGCAAAATCGATCCGGATCTGATCCATCATAGTGATCGAGGCAGCACGTATGCAGGGCACGAGTATGGCCGCTTGCTTGGATCGCTGAGAATCAAGCAAAGCATGAGCCGGAAAGGAAATTGCTACGACAATGCCGCGATGGAGTCATTTTACGGTCGTTACAAAAGTTCGTCGGTGCGAGGGGTAACCTTCATGGGGGAAGATCAAGCCCGAGCCAACGCCTTCGAGTACATAGAAATCTTCTATAACCGATTTCGAAAACATGCATCATTGGGGTATGAAAACCCCGTGGAATTTGAGGGGAAATTTTCACCCCCCATGGGGGGTGAACCACCGGCAAGCCTGCAGGCTTGCACGAATAACAACTAAACTATAACCTAACGAAATAAGAGAATTTCGTGTCCGCCAAACTCAGGGCACATCAACCCATTTCGCTATTTATCATGCAAAAATCATCCTTGTTTAGCTTGATTCGGAACAGCCGCCAACCCATCCTGATTCAAGGAATCTTCACCTCATACCTTATCTAACTGTGAACGGTTACTCTATAGGGGGACTTCCCTATAGAGTAACTTCCCTATAGGGGGGCTTCCCTATAGAGTAACTTCCCTATAGGGGGACTTCCTATGGAAATTCGGGTATGTATAGTACTGTATGCGGCGCGCGAAGCGCGAAGCGCGAAGCGCGCCACAACATGCTCGAAAAAAAATTCCTATTAGTTAGTTATTTTTTCATTGACACAACATGCTCGAAAAACAACTAAACTATAAACCTAACGAAATAAGAGAATTTCGTGTCCGCCAAACTCAGGGCACATCAAACTTGATGCGTAAGAGTAAGTAACTAGCTAAGTATAGTGGAAATTAACGGAACAGAGAAGCGACTCGAACTCGAAGCGCTCGAGCCTAGACTTCTGTTATCAGCGGATGGGTTTGATACCTCTGTACTGTCTCCACAGGATTCCGACCCCTCCATTGCTGACTCCACTCTTGAATCCATCTTTCAGGAAGATGCCCAGGACGCTGTAGCACAGCAATTGGAAGTGGAACTCGAATACGATGCTTTCAACCAGGTCGAAGATATCTTCGATGGACTGGACGGCGAAGATCTGAACACCGATAACGCCACTCCCATCTCCGCTCCGCTCCCAGTGAATCAGCCCGATCAGGATTCCGACGCCGGTAACTCTGATCCGGCCCAGACCGAAGATTCCGATCCACTGGAACCGACCTTCTCCAATGACTTTACTCCGGTGATTGAAGACCCCGAAAGTCCTGATGCGCTCGACGCAGAGGATGAGGACTCCATCACCGATCAGATGGTAGAAACCCTGAACGTAGCCAACGCTCCTCCCGCTGAAAATACCGCTTTTGACGGACTTTCCTCGGAAAGTCTGCTTTTTCCTACATTAACTGATGGAAGTGCCCAAAGCACAGGCTCTTCCTTTGCCTCTTCCTCTCTCCCTGATTTTGCCTCCTACGACCCCACTACCAATACACTTTCCCTTAATTTAGACGGTTCTGCCAACCTCAGTTTCTACGATGGAACCCTCCGCATCGGCAATGACTCGATCGAAGGAATCAATTCCCTGAATGATCTGATCATCACCCAATCCGATCCGAAAGACTCACTCGACATCTCCGGTGACATCACCCTCTCCGGGCGACTCGTCATCGACGCAGGCGACGTCAAACTGAAAGAAGCCGACATCTCCGCCGGTGAAGGAATTTTTGTTACCAGCTCCACCGACACCATCCTCACTTCCTCCTACCTCGATTCCGATGCCGGAGAAATCCAACTCCTCGGTAACCGCGTCGGTCTCACCGATGATACCTCAATCGATACCTCCGGAGAATACGGCGGTGGAACAATCCTGATCGGCGGAGACTACCAGGGCAGCAACCCCGACATCCAAAACGCCGAATACACCTATGTGGGACAGGATGTCTCAATCAATGCCGACGCCATTCTCGATGGCGACGGAGGCACAGTGATTGTTTGGTCGGAAGAGCTTACCCGGTTTTATGGATCTATAACTGCTCAAGGTGGTGTCCGCTACGGTGATGGCGGGTTCGCCGAGGTGTCAGGAAAGGCGACCCTAGGCTTTTTGGGCGATATTGATTTGAGCGCTCCTCAAGGATCTGTTGGGACATTGCTACTCGACCCGACCGATGTTACAATCTCGATAACCTCGCCGACGGATACCTACCCAAACATTGCTGACGATACAGGTTCCGCAACCGTCATTGAGACAGGAGACGGTCCAAGCGGTGGGACGACCGCCGTAACCATTGATCCGTCGACGTTCCCCGTTGCTAACATCGAAATCCACGCCACAAACACCATCACGGTAGCTGCGAACGGTGGGTTTGACATCTCCAGCGGCGGAAACACCCTGTTTTTAGATGCTGGCACGAATATCTCCATTCTTGCAAATATTACGGCTGCTACGATCACTCTGACGGCGGGCGGGTCGATCAACGGGACGGGTCTGGTGACGGCGGCGACGATCGATCTGAACGCGGTGAGCGGGATCGGCAATACGACGGCGCT
>DUAG01000069.1 GCA_012960925.1 Candidatus Manganitrophaceae bacterium | reverse complement strand
GTTAAATACAAGGTTCGATGGTTGACCCCACACGGGAAGGACCATTGTTTTCGAAGTGAGTTAAAAGAAGCCAAGAAATTACCGAACCAAATAAAGGGGAAAGTCAGGCAGGGTAATACTGATATATTGGTTTTGTCTCCCGCAGAGCAGCTGGATTATCAGTTTGCTGTCGACACGCTAAAGGAAAGCGGAACGGACATCCGGACTGTTGCCAAGGAGTATGCTGAATCCTACAAACTTCTTAAAGGGCCACACATGCTTGAAGCAGTTCGATACTTCGCCAGAAGGAACATTCACACGCTTCCGAAAATGAGTGTTCAGAATGCCGTTAAAGGATTCTTAAACTCGATTGATCGGCCAGTATGCCTAAAACTACAGACAGCATATCTCCGACGATTCTCCGAGGCATTTCAAATGGACTTGAAACAGGTCCGGTCAAAAGACATAGACGCTTTTCTAAGGGCGCTCCCCTTGGCGGAACGATCTAAAATGAACACACGAAGCGCGATTAAAGCTTTGATGATTTACGCGGCATCGCAAGGCTGGATTCCAAAGGATGACGACACTATGGATTCTGTCAGGAAGTTCAGAGATGCACAAACCGAAGTGGCTATTCTGACCCCTGACGAGCTTGCAGCGATACTGACATACGCACGGGAAGAAATTATCCCCTGGATCGCGTTCAGAGCTTTCAGCACCATTCGAGATAGTGAATTAAAAATTTTGGATTGGGAGCAGGTTAAACCGAAGTCGATCCGTATCACAAAAGGGAAGGGGCTTGTTCCAACGCGGCGGCTAATTCCGATTGCGCCAAATCTTAAGGAGTGGATCGAGCCTTTCAGGCTGAAGTCTGGGCAGGTAAGCCCGTTCGCAAACAGTTACAAACAATTCAAAAAAGCATGCGATGCCGCCGGGGTGAAGTATTCAAGAAACTGTCTCAGGCATAGTGCAATAACATATAGGGTTATGCTAACTGGGAATGTTGAAAGGATAGCACTTGAAAGCGGAAATTCTGCCGCGAAAATCCATTCCAATTATTTGTAACCGTTCACAGCATAGTTTTGTGAAAAGATAGAAAGACAAAACCTTCAAAATAGTTCTGATGTCACTTTGCAGGGCTTGGTATGATACCGAGCAGTGAACGAGCAGCTAATCATTCGACGACGACTCATTTCAGCGGAGGATCTGACGCTGATCCGCAGCTTGATTGAGAAGGAAGGGGGCCGAGGTCGATCCCATATATCCAAGCGGCTCTGCGAAATTTGGGATTGGCGTCAGCCCAACGGTCGTTTCCGTGAAATTGCCTGCAGAGATTTGTTAAGGAGGCTGCAGGCGAAGGGTTTGATTGAGTTGCCGGCCATGCTCAACCCGGCACGTCGGCCGGGTTATCGCAATAAAGTCGGGGAGCTGGATCTGCTGGATCGGATTCCTTTGGTCCAGGCCCTTAGTGGGCTGCGGGATCAGATTGAAATCACCCTGATCAGGGATCGCAAATCACTTGAGAAATTCAGAGACTTCATAGCCAACTGCCATTACCTGGGCTATCAACAACCTACCGGAGAACATCTCAAATATCTGGCTTATTATCAGAACCGGCCCATTGCCTGTCTGAGTTTCGGCCCCTCTGCCTACAAAACCGCTGCCCGCGATGAATTCATCGGATGGACGCCGGCTATGCGTCAGGAACGATTGCCGTGGGTGGTCAATAACGACCGGTTTCTCATAATGCCCTGGGTAAAGGTTCCCAATCTGGCATCGTTC
>DUAG01000068.1 GCA_012960925.1 Candidatus Manganitrophaceae bacterium | reverse complement strand
CCCATCCTCAAAAAAAAGCAACGCATTTGCCAAGAAGATGGCATTCCAGGAAACCTTGATTGACCTGGTCTGATAAAAATGGACAGTTTTCTTAGGCCGTTTTTTTTTAAAGCCATCTCTCCTCAAATTCCCTTGGACTCAAATAACCGAGAGTCGAGTGCCATCGTTTGCTGTTATAGAACATTTTGATGTAATCAACAACATCTCTTCTTGCTTCTTCTCGAGTGTTGTATTTTGAAAAATACACTCGCTCAGTTTTCAAACTCCCGAAGAAGCTTTCTGCTACGGTGTTGTCCCAGCAGTTCCCTTTCCGGCTCATGCTGCTGAGCATCTTGTGAGTTTTCAGTAGATTTAGAAAATTATGGCTACAATATTGGCTGCCTCGATCTGAATGAAAGATCAGACCCGCCTTCGGACGGCAATGCCAGATGGCCATCCGTTGTCACCTTGAACTTCTTTCTTCTTCGGGCAGTGGCTCCGGCCAACTCCATCAGCCTGCGTGCTTTGTGGCCCCACAGAGGTGTCCATTTTCTTTTAATTCTTCTCGGATACGGCGTGAACCATAAGTCCTTCCAGATACTCTGGCCGCCTCTTTGACCATTGGAATAAGCTGCTCATCCTCTCGCTCTCGGGCTAATTTTGCTCTTGAACGCCAGGAATAATATCCACTTCTACTCACTCGCATCACATCAAAAATCAAGATGATCGGATATACCTTCTCCTCAATATCAACAAATTGATACCTCATCCTGATTCTCTCGCAAAGAAGGTGGCCGCTTTTTTTAAGATTTCACGCTCCATTTCCAATCGTTTATTTTTCTTCCGCAGGCGCTTTAATTCTGCTTTCAGACTGGCCAGATTCCCCGGATCAGATTGATCTCCTTGGCTTGCTTCGAATTCTCTCTTCCATCGCCCAAGAACACTTGCGCTCACCCCCAAGTTTCTCGCAGCCTCTGATATCGGGTACCCTTGCTCTTTGATCAGCTTTACTGCCTCTTCTTTGAATGCTTTTGTATGAAACCGTCTTCCCTTTTTTCTCATTGAACACCTCCTGAATGAACATAATCCACTCTAAGAAATGTGTCCACTAAACCCAGACCACCTCATTGCGATAAAACCGGATCGGAAGGATAAGGTCAGTGTTCCTTATCTCAGAATGTCATGGATAATGATTTCAACATGCCTGTATTAAGCTTCAGGGCAAGGCGCGAGGAGCACAGAACCGTAACGTATGTGTCCATACCTGAGGATTCGAGCACCATAGAAACGCCGCCATGGAGAAAAATAGGGGTGTGCTGGATCGTTATCATCAGGGTTTGCTTTCGGGGAAGAACTCATAGACCAGTTC
Source organism: Candidatus Manganitrophaceae bacterium (assembly GCA_012960925.1). Lineage (NCBI taxonomy): Bacteria > Pseudomonadati > Nitrospirota > Nitrospiria > Candidatus Troglogloeales > Candidatus Manganitrophaceae > Candidatus Manganitrophaceae bacterium. The sequence goes on along the minus strand of DUAG01000068.1, from coordinate 440 downwards.
CCCCTCTTTGACGAGACCGAGGCGGTCCCGAGCGAGACGTTCGATATAAAGAGGGTCATTCTTCAATCCCTCGATGCGCTGAGAGAGTTGAATGTTTTCTCTTTTCAGAGAACGAATATCTTCCTGGACGGCGGTGTGGTTCTTTCGCATATTTATCGCCTTAAAGAAGCCCATCCCGCCAAAAAAGAAAGAGTTGTATTTGATTCCAGTCATGGAAGAAGTGCGGAATCAAAGGTTTCGGTCGATACGCTAGAAACGAGAGGATTGCCGATTGATGGCGTGCACGCGGTCATTTCCAGAGGCTATAATATCTTGACGGGGGGCATTCTCGTTGAACTCAATGGCGGGAATTCCATTGGGCCAGGTGCCTTAACCTATGTCTGGTCTCATGACAATCCAATCGGGTCTGGCGTTGTCATCGGTAGTGATCTGAGTCAGCC
>DUAG01000067.1 GCA_012960925.1 Candidatus Manganitrophaceae bacterium | reverse complement strand
GTGCGCCAAGGGTCACCCAGGTCAGCGCTAGACCAGGCTTTAAGCCCGCCGGATGAAGGATTACGGACAACTACAACCCGCATACCTTCCCAGGAAAGCCAGCCAATTACGTTGTCCGGTAGGGGTCTTGAAGAAGTAAGCACGAGTTAGGAAACCTATTACCAGAAAGGTGCGGGCGGCAGGTGTGCTGCAAAAGGGGTGGCCGAGATTGTTAGATACAAATTGTGTCCCTCGGGGGTGGTTTCCGGAATATGAGCTAGTGCTAGAATCCGCTTGGATTTGGCGGATTTTTACTCCTTGAAAATTCTCTGAAAGTGCACCGTTAGCTGAAGTGGAATCCTTAGGGAAAAAAACCCTTATAAATCAATCATGCCGGGGTGGCGAAGTGGAACACCCATTTCTAACCAGAAAACCGGCAATTCTAGAGTACAATCAGTCCTTTCCTCGGCTCAAGAGGACACGGAGAGGACACGGAATTGAAGATTACTCAGGGTTATATCCGCAAGCTCAAGCCCAGAACAGGATCCCGTTATCACATCACCAAGGACAACCTGGAGGCTAGAGTTGAGCCATCAGGTAGAGTCCTTCTGTCATATAAATATGTTGTCGGTTCCCAGAAGAAGCGACTCAAGATAGCGCAGCTTCCCAACAACAGCGTCACCCGGGATCAAGCGTTAGAACTGGACAACCTCTTTCAAGAACTTGTTTACCGCCACCACAAGCACGGTGACTTCATTGGTGTTGCTGTCAAGGGAGTGACTCGGCGAGAAGAGGCTAAGAAGTCCAAGGTGACTTTGGCTGACGCCAGTGAAGAGTATCTTGAAGAATTCCTTAGAACCAAGAAGACCGGCTCACAGGAAATCATATACCACAGATACATCCTCACCTACCTGAAAGATCACGACCCTCGCGAAATCACCGGGCCTGAACTCCAAGCTGTGATTAATCACGCAGGGAAAGGTAATAACCCTAAATTCAAATACCGGACAACAGCACATCATGTCGGTAAATCCATAACTCGCTTCTGGCGTTGGATGAAACAGAACGGTTATGTGGATTCGATTGAAGTATCTCGGGACTTGAAACGTCCTGGAATGCGAAAGAGTCACCGGTACTACAGCGATAAAGAGTTGGTCGAATATCTCAAGGACGCTCCTCTAGCCATTCAGGCAATCGCCTACTGCCCAATGCGGGCATCAGAGATGTTGCGGCTTAATTGGGATGAGTTCGAGGGGAGTCGTGAGGACGGTGGCTGGCATAACATGCTTGTTAAGAGTGAGGAAGATGAGGATCATGTGGTGAGGTTCTGGTTGACCCCTGAATTTATGCGTTATGTTTCACCGAATGACGGTTACTTCTTCAGGGGACGCTGGGGTAAGGATCAGTTAAAACAGAACTCACTGTCTGAGATGTTTAGGAACCGTAGGAAGAAGTTAGAGATCGGTCAGGACAGGGATGGAGTTCACATCTTCCGCAAGAATCTAAGTACCTGGGCGCAGTCGCAAGGGTATCCCGACAGGCATTGGCGAATGTGCCTGGGGCATTCGATACCAGGGCTGACGGGTATCTATGGGCTACATCAGTACGAGGAGGAGAAGAGAGAGTTGTGGAGGAGTTGGGCAGTGCATTTGGATCAGTTGCGGGGGATTTAGTCCTCTAGACCGTAGGCTTCCTTAAGCGCCCAGTAGACGCAATGCCCCCGAGGCTCATGCCATTTTTCAGGGTGATCCTCTAGCCACTTGCCAACAACGTAAAAGACCTGATTATTTGTTACACCTGTTTCGCTGGGAAGGCT
>DUAG01000066.1 GCA_012960925.1 Candidatus Manganitrophaceae bacterium | reverse complement strand
CACCACTCAGCTCAGCTTCCACTCCATTACTTGTAAGACCAGTAAGAGCTAAACTTGCCCCTTCCACATCGACCCGTAAATAGGGACCAACTCCAAAGGTCAAGGTCTCAACAGATTGACCTCCAAGATCAAAGTCCCCGACCACCTCTTCATCCACCGTATTCATCTGCACGGTTATCACGCCCCCACTCATCTCTAATCCCGGAACAGTGAACGTTGATTCTCCTACCCGAAGCGCTCCATATGAACCACTACTGCTCATCTCAAAGGACCCGTTAATCTTGGTAAGACTAATCAGCTCATCGTCTCCACTCGTTATACTCAAAGCACCATTAGTAACTCCTCCACTCACATTGCCTTCAGAGTCCTTCTCAAAAGTAAAGGTCTCCCCACTGAGGCTCTGACCCGCCACCTCCAGGCTAAGATCATTACCCTCAAACTTCACATAAGGTCCCTCAGGAAGGTCCAGTTCCTCCCCGTTAACTCCCTCCTCTGTAATCTCCCTTTCCACATTATTGATCTTTAAATCCATATCTCCGGATAAACTGACTCCGGGCGCAGCCACTTCGATTGTTCCGGATGCCAGTAACGCCACCCCGTCAGGCATCGATAACAGAGTTCCCGATCCACCACTCAGCGTCACAAAATTACTTGTCCCGTCTCCGAACGAAGCCTCCACATTCTTTAATTCAAACATCAAAGAGTCATCCTCCTCTCCTCCATCGCTGGTAAAGCGGCGCACAGAAAAGTTCGCCTTCAATCTCTGACCCGCCACATCAATCTCTATCGGTGTCTCAAATCCTTTAATCTCATAAAAGGCCTTCTCCGCCGTCGCTATCTGATCATCCACAAAATCAACCGCCACTTGCTTTGTTGTGCCCACTGTCTGATCAATCGCCTTTTCAAAACCGTTATAACTAATCGATATCGGACCACTCAGCGACAATGCACTGATGCCAACAACGGACACCTGACCATCAGCTTTGAGCGCATACGTCGCATCGTCCCCTTGTCCCTCCTTCACTAATCCTATCGTCGCGTCCGTGATCATAAGTCCGCGCGCAAACGGATTCAACTCTCCGTCATCAAGGCGCAATGCTCCCTCACCCACAAAGAGCGTCATGTTCTCTGCCCCAAGGACCTCATACCCGTCCTGAGACTTGTAGGAAAGATCCCCCTCAATGGTCAACACTCCTCCAAGGTTCAGTGAAGCTCCAAGTAATGATATTGAAAATACGTTATCAGCATTATCAAATATTAATTTAATCCTATCATCACCAACCAATACCTCCTCACCAACCACTGAACCGGTATTATTAAAATGTAAAACTAAAGTCGAGTCTGCTTTAACTCCTCCAGCCTCTACGTCAAGCTTTCCTTCAAGTGATCCGGCTACTCCGTCACCTGTCACAATCATTGCCCCCTTACCTTCCTGAAGGCTCCCGGAACTTTCATTCACATCCACGGATGCACTCACATTACTTGCCGCTATCTTCGTGACCCCCTCACTCTGCTCAAAGGCAAAATCACCACTCAAAGTTCCAAGCTCTCCATTTTCCCCATCTTTAATCACTAAACTCGCACCTTCCACATCGACCCGCAAATAGGGACCAGCTCCAAAGGTCAAGGCCTCCGTTTCAGCAGGATTCTTCGTCCCATCAAGATCAAAGTCCCCACTCATCTCTTCATCCACCGTATTCATCTGCACGGTTATCACATCACTACTTATCGTTACTCCCGGAACATCGAACGTTGATTCTCCTACCCGAAGCGCTCCATATGAACCACTACTGCTCATCTCAAAGGACCCGTTAATCT
>DUAG01000065.1 GCA_012960925.1 Candidatus Manganitrophaceae bacterium | reverse complement strand
AAGGTCAATGCTCTGTATCATGTCATGGGCGTTATCGAACAAAGCCCGGTAACGATCGTCGCTGGAGCGCAGACCCTCGATCAACCCTTCGACCTCTAGCTTCTTGCGTAGGATGGATATCAGGTATGCCACCTGCATGCCAGTGCCCATCAACCCCGCGAACAAAACCACCCCCGACTGCCAGCGCCAGACGTTCGCCTTCCCAGCAGTGGGGCAGTAAACTATTAGCCAGTCACGGCCGCCGACCTGAAGAGAAATATCCACGCAAACAGAGCTCATTATGTCGGCGCGGCTCTCGATGGTCCCCTCGCGGGGATAGAGCTGCTGGCTCCCGACAGGAGACAAGGTATCAAATAGGAACAGGTCTCTGTGGACGGCCAGTTCAGTATCCTTACGTTCCGAGCCCGCCTCGACAATGTCACCAATGCGTAGGACCCCGAGTCCAAAGCCTTGCAGGGCAGTCCGACGCTGCTCGACGGTGTCGATCGCTGAGCCGTTTTGATAAATCGGTTCGAAGAGGAGGAAGCCGTACTGGTTGCCGCTTTCCTGAACAAGAGTTATGCGTGACGTGGCGACGGCCTTACCGCTGTCACGTGCCTTGTGCATCGCCTCCAGACGTATCGGGTTGGAGCCCATGTCGAAGCCTAGAGCGGATTTGTTGCCCGCGAGGGGTTCGACGAAAAAGACCGGGAAATACTCCGTTCGCTCCTCAACGGGAATCATTTGTCCCTGGCTTTTTCGTTCGGTAAATTTGAACCCGGTGAGTCCATCCCTACGCGCTGCAGCCTCGAATTCGGCGCGGTCCTCTAACGCAACCCGGGGTACCCATTCCATCGCCTGAATGCCGATTCTATCCACCAGTTCTAAATTTGTAAAGGCTTTGAATTCAGCACGCTCGACTTGCTCCGAGGCTTGGTAGAGCGCCTTAACCGAAAGGATGGCTCCCAGGGTCAAGCCAAGTTGCTGCTCCAGGTTTTTCGCATGAACAATGGACTCGCGTTCAAAGCTGCGAATCCATTTCTCCTCTGCCCATTTATCCGTGAAAAAATAAGCGACGAAAGAGATCCCAATGCCAGCCATCAGGACCAGAATGATCGGTAAACTCTTCTTCACGGCCGGCCACTGCTCCATCTATGGATATATTAATAGGAAAATCATGTTTTTACGCTAATTCCATCTCACTTCAAAACGGGTCGCTCCCCATTTCTCAGGAAGACACATTTATCGAAGAGAAACTGGAAAAGGAATTACTGACTTGTGAATCTTCAACGGAATAATAGTCTAACCCCGATTATTGACCACACCTTAATTCGCTCATTATCAAAATTAATGTCTGTTCATCAATGGGTTTTGCTATTAAATCATATACATCCTTGCCAATATTTATTTCCTTTTGTTTTTGTTTATCATCGTTAGGATATAAAACTGACAGAAATTTAAGGGGTATCTGAGCCGTTCTTTCATCCTCTTTCAGAATTCTTGCTGCTTCTCCTCCATTCATCCCCGGCAACATTATATCCATCATTATTAAATCAGGTTTCACTTCCTGAGCCAATCGAATGCCCTCTTCACCCGTTTTTGCTCGAATTATATTAACATTAATTTGGGCATCAACTAATTTTTCTTCAATTAATCTTACATCTCCTTCATTGTCATCTATAACTAAAATGGTCTTGTTCACCTTTCCTCCTCTAGATATGGAGTTATAACTGAAAGTGGTGTATTGAGTACTTGAAAAAGCGGCGTATCTGGTTGATTTGAAACTGCGAATGAATCAAACAACCTGGAGGATACGCCACCATGAAAGATCATACCGTTATTTCGTTAA
>DUAG01000064.1 GCA_012960925.1 Candidatus Manganitrophaceae bacterium | reverse complement strand
CTTTGAGAGGTCAGTATTCTCAGAGGGGTGCTTACCTAGCCCCTCTGAATGCTACTGGGGTCAGAGGGCTCGCTCACATAGCCCTTCTAGCCACAAGATATTCCATTATTTGAAATAATAAAAACGTTGGAGAAAGGCAACATGGAATGGGATGAAGAGGAGGACGGCCCGTATCCTGATTTCTTTTTCCCGAATGGATATTACTGGGGGGATATGAAGCACGGTCTGCCCAATGGAAGGGGTGAGGCTGCCTTTCACGATGGTTCGCATTACAACGGGTTCTTCGAAGACGGGGAGTTCCAGTCGCCGTGGTGGATCGAAAGGTTCGGCTCGCAAATCAGACGTCCGTTGAGGAATTGGAAGTCACTTGCGCATGCTTGGAAGGCATTTGCGCCCTATATGCCAAGTTACGAGCAGTTCCAGTTCTCTGGCGGAGGGATTTACTTCGGGTGGTTCAAGGATGGGTTGCCTGATACTTCTATGCCAGACGATGGATCTCTTGATGCACAAATTTTCCAATATTCCATGTGGGTCGACGGTGGTTTTTCTGAAAGATTCTCCTCGGGCTGGACCTTCCAGGGCCATGTTTCAGCGGGAAGGAAGACTGAAGGTTATTTTTGTCCCGAGTTGGGGTCTGACTCAGTCTTGAGGAATCTGACGCATCCTGTGAATTCAAATTTTTTGACAAACATCAGGCTAAGATGGAGAGACCAGTATCATGGCAAATGGGTTGGAGAGGATTTCCATCCTCGAAGTTTCAAGAAAATATGGGACTTTCCAACCTTCCTGGAAACTACCAAGGGGAGTGGGATCAGAGTCAATGAGAACACCTGTAAAGTGATAGAAGACTTGAGGAGAAGGCACCTTCAATGCTTGGAATTGAGTATTGATAAGGCGCTCAAGGGGGCATCTTCCCCTTATCCGAAGTATTTTGGATTGGACTTTGCTGCTTATGAAAAAGACTATGAAAATAATTTTGAGGAAGATGATTGGTATAGAGTTCAGGAAGAAACCCAAGAAATGGATATGCTGCTGAGACTTAAGGAATTAGATTGGACAGCAAGCTTCGAGTATTACTACAAGGGGGAGTTCAAGGACCTAATTCCTCACGGCAAGGGTGAGTTGTTACTCACTGGACCTTACAGTTACGTTGGAGAGTTCAGAGAAGGAAAATACCACGGTGAGGGAGTTGAGGTATTCCACGGCGGAGTCACAAGGGGGCTGTCTTTTGGGATTCCTAAGAACCTGGGAGTAGATGAGATCCTAAATCTGGATAAAGATGCAATAAGTGCCATGAATTTGGACGATTTCGTATCGGCTTTCACCGAAGATCGGGAGAGGGGGGAGTATCATGGCCAGTTCGTGAATGGGATTAGGGAAGGCAGGGGAATCCTAGAACTGGATTTCGATGAAGATGGGATTCCGTGGAAAATGTTCGAGGGCGAGTTCGCAAACGGCAAGCCTACCGTCGATGGGGTTTGGACCTACCCTGGGAAAGAATCTCTAGAGAAGAGTGCCAAGGAGATTGCTTTCAGAATTGAGAATAAGCAAACCGGGGCGCCAAAGATAGATTGGGAAGACAAGGAGGAATGTTGGCAGAATAACTCCGGTGCTTGTGTTTACTGCGGAAAGAGCTCCATCGAAGCCCCGGTTTCCTTCTGGTGGGAGATCTATCCGAAACTCACTCTAGTGCTCGCTTGCAATGAATGCTCCGAGGATAAATTCTCCAACCTCAACGGAGATGCCATGGACCCCCTCTCGTGATATCGGATTGATGGGGCCAGAGGGGACCCCTCTGACTAGCCGGCTGATCTAGGGTACCCACTGACGTACAGGCGCTTCAGAGGGCCCTCAATGGGCCTTGGGAGAGCGGCCGCTGTCTTTGAAGAG
>DUAG01000063.1:321-1917 GCA_012960925.1 Candidatus Manganitrophaceae bacterium | reverse complement strand
GCAAGGCATTTGTTGTTTCGGTTTCTCCATTATCCTTGGTTCCGGCATCTTAAAACGGTGTCGCAGTCGGTTGAAGGTAGACCAGGTGTAACTCCGGCGTTGACTCCTCCGATTCAGCCAATAAAACACCGTTCGGCAGGTCTCGTAGTAAAACTGATTCAAACTGCTTCCATTACCAACCAGGCCATAGTAGTTCCATGTCCCTCGCAGTTTGGCCGCCAATATTTTCATCAGTTCGGGGAGCTTTACCGATCGGTGGGATTTAATCCATTCCCTCATTCGTTGCACACCGGCTCGAAATTTCTTTCGCGCCGTGCGTCGCTTCACTGTCGGTCGGCCTTTTCGATCTTTTTCCCAGCGAAATTCAAAGCCAAGAAAATTAAACCGCCCATTATGGTGACCTCCATTCTTTCCGAATCGCAGCATCTGAGTTTTCTCTTCCGCCACCTCCAGTCCAAACTCGGCCAGCCTTTCCTTCAGTGCTCGCTCAAATGCCGCCGCTTCGTGTCGATACTCAAAGCACGTTACGAAGTCATCCGCAAAGCGGCACAACTTGTAACGACCCCGATTCTCTCTTTGCACCCCTGCTTTGAACCATCGGTCCAAGACACAGTGCAGGTACACGTTGGCCAACATCGGCGAGACGATCCCTCCTTGCGGGGTACCCGTTTCCGGGTGGATCACTTTCCCATCCTCTTCCAGGATACCAGCCCGCAACCATTTGCGGATAAGGCCCAGCAGAGCGCCATCATCGATCCTTTCCTCCAACATCTCCAGTAACTGGTCATGCTGAATGTTATCAAAGAATCCCTTAATGTCCGCTTCCACCACAAAGTTGTACTTCCCCCAGTGCAGTTGGTCCGTCAAAGCTCGAACCGCATCATGCGGCCCGCGCCCCGGCCGGTAGCCATAGCTACACTCCAGAAAGTCCTCTTCATATATCGCCATCAGAATTTGCGTCACCGCGGATTGCAGCAGCTTTTCTTCCAGCGTTGGAATCCCCAGCGGTCTCCGTTTTCCAGGACTCTTGGGGATGTACTTCCGTCGCACCAGTTTTGCCCGGTAGGCTTTGCGTTTCAGTCGGCCCACAAGGTCAGTCAGATTGGCATCCAGGTTCTTTTCATAATCCTGAAAACTTACTCCGTCTACTCCGCTTGCTGCGTCCTTCCGTAATCGATAGAAACACACTCGCAGAACCTCTTCATTGAGCCATCGATACAAATCTCCGAACTGATGATGCTTTACCTCTCTTGCCTTCTTGGCTATGGCCCGCAGGAAGGTTTGCCAGTTGTTCTCCGCCATTCTTGCGGTACTGGTTTCCTGTGCAGGCTGCGTTTTTGTGTCGATTCCTTTCCCAGCTTCGGGGACTTCTCCTTGCCGTTGGTTACTATGAATCGATCCGAATCCCTGAATCCCGTCAGGCGACACTTCTTTTCGTTGTGTCTCCTTACCCGCTTGGCTCTCGTAGTTAGTGCGGCGGGAGAACTCAGGGCCTCCCCAGTTCCGGGCGTCTTCTTCTTCGCGTGCCACCCTCTCTGACCATCTTAAAAAAGTCAAAATCACCCAAGAGGTTCAAATCGCCCTCACCAGTCGTTC
>DUAG01000063.1:0-311 GCA_012960925.1 Candidatus Manganitrophaceae bacterium | reverse complement strand
TCGCGTGCCACGCTCTCTGACCCCGACAGGTTGTCCGCAACCTCACCTTGAGCGGTCTTGTCCATTTTAGGTTCCGAGTTCCTAAACTCGTCCCCACCTGTGTTTTGCAATTTCGAGGCTGAATTGCTTAAGCAGGATGCGTGTCCCGCTTGCGGCCCGCGCTTTTCCCTGTGTACCCTTCCCTGCCGTCGTTCGGTTAAATCCTTCCATCGGATCTTCCCCTCTCCTTCGACAAGACAACACTCGGGTTTGGGTGGTTGGTTAGACCTTTCCATTCAGTTCGTTTGTTCTGAACTCCAACGACTCTTTCG